>CALVWH010000001.1 GCA_944364705.1 uncultured Bacilli bacterium
ATTCCAATAATACGAATAACAATTTGAATGGCCCCAAATGGATTACTAATTAATAAAACTCCTAGAACAATTAAAATTGCTGCGTAGATAAACAAAGGTGTTACATTGGTTTCTTGAAATTTTTTGATATAAAACGCTTGGGAAATTTTTTGAATTCCATTGACAATAATAACAAGTCCAATCATAAATGGAATCATCGAAATGAATGCTTCTGGAGCAAAAATAATGTAAATTCCTAAAATAATGGCTGCTAAACTAATGAATAATAAAAATCCGGTAAAAAAATTTTTATATTCTAAATTAAAATAAGAAATCATTTTGGTAAGTCCAAAAAATAAAATTAAAGCTCCAATAACATAACTAATAGAGTTACTAACAATTTCAGGAAAAATAATCATAAATAACCCTAATAATAGATAAATAATGGATGTAATTAACGTAGTTTCTTTTGCTTTTTTTAAATATTTCATAGATCCTCCTTGAATTTATTATAAAACTTTTTTTAATTCTTTTCAATCCCTACTTTTGATCATATTCTTCTAAGAAACTATGTTTTTCGCCATTTTTTCGATATCCTAAGACAGCATCCATATTAATATTTTCGGCTGCTTTGAAGATATGTAAATCGACATCTTTGATTTCTTTTCGCATTGTTTCTATAAGACTTTTCATTTCTTTTCTTTTGGAAAGACTTTCTTTTGAATGCTTAATATCTTCAGTAAATTTACAAGCACAGTTTAAAAAATGTAAATCGTTATATCTTGCCCAAGATAAAATGTTTTTTTCTTTGATCAAATACATTGGACGAATTAATTCTAAATTTTCAAAATTGGTACTATGTAATTTGGGTAACATTGTTTTAAATTCGCCAGCGTAAAAGACATTTAAAAGAGTCGTTTCAATGACATCATCAAAATGATGTCCTAAAGCAATTTTGTTGCATCCTAATTTTCTGGCAGTGTCATATAAAAATCCTCTACGCATTCTAGCACATAAGTAGCACGGATTCCCATCGGTTTGTGAAGTTACAACCGAAAAAATATTGGATGGAACCATTTGAATAGGAATTTGTAAAAGTTCGGCATTTTTGATTATTTCTTCTTTTTTTTCTTCTTTATATCCAGGATCCATAACCAAAAAAACTAATGAAAAAGATAGTTGCCAATGTCTTTGTAATTCTTGCATGCATTTAGCCATTAGAAAGGAGTCTTTCCCACCAGAGATGCAAACGGCAATTTTATCTTGTTCTTGGATTAATTGGTATTGATCGATTGCTCTTACAAAAGGACTCCAAATTTCTTTTCGGAATTTTTTGATAATGCTTTTTTCAATTTGTCGATATCGTTCCATATTCTTCTCCTTTATCTTCAAACCAACCAATTTCTCTTTCTTGTAAGAAACGATTTTCTTTGCTGTCTTCTTTTGCATCTAAAATTATTTTTATTGTTTCTTGATCAAAAAGGGAAAGATCTTTTTTGAATTCTTCTTTGGTTTGATGATAGTTTCCATCGGGATCCGAAAAAAGAATTAAATCCATATATTTTGAAACGTTTGTAAATTCTAAATATATTTTTTTGTATTCGAAAAGATCTTTTTGTAATATTTGACTTTTTTTACAAAAATCAGCAAAATTTAAACATAGTTTTAATTGTTTATTTCCAAAAAATTTACAAATTTCTAAAGCAGTACAACGATTTTCTTCTAACCATAAACTATTTTGTAAATAAATGGTGACAGAATATCCTTGAATGGAATCTAAGCATTCTTTTAAGGAATATAAAAAGAATGTTTTATAAACCAAAACTGGCTGATGTGTTTCCATGATAAAAGAAATCATAACATCGTGTTCTTCGGAAAGTCGTTTTGCTTCTTCTAAAAAAAATAAGAATTTTTCTTTTTTCTCCCATAGAAAATATTCTAAGTCATTCTGCTTTGGAAAACGAAGAAAAATTTCTTTGGTATTTGGAAATAAATTCATAAAACTTTCTACGACTTCATCAAAAGCAAATTCTCCAAAAGCACCTTTAGAAAAGGTAATTTCAATTTTACGGTAAGAATCAATCGCTTTTTTTAAACGATGAAGTCCCTTAAATTCTGAATCTACACTTGGTACAATAAATCCCATAAAGCCCACTTCCTTTTTTTATTATAACATACTTTATCTCTTTACAAAATCTTTTTAAACACGTTATAATAAAAATGGAGGTAAAATTATGGATTGTTTATTTTGTAAGATTATTCATGGAGAAGTTCCTTCTTATAAAGTATATGAAGATGATGTTTGTTACGCTTTTTTAGATATCCATCCAACCGAAAATGGAGATACGCTTATTATTCCTAAGAAACATTATGAAGATTTGTATGCTTTAGAAGATGAAGTATATACTCATATTTTTAAAATTGCGAAAGATTTAGGAAAAACGTATAAAGAAAAATTACATTGTACTGGTTTTTCTTTATGTCAAAATATGGGAAGTGCTCAGGAAGTGAAACATTACCATTTACACTTAATTCCAAGATATCAAACACAAGAAAAAAAGGAAATCGAAGAAATTTATCAACAATTGATCTAAATTTCTTATTTCCTTTTTTTATTCTCCTGCTTTTACAAACCAATTTTCACTAATATCACAACTTGCAGAAGATGGTGCTGGATCTGGCATATCCAATTTAATTAATACTGGAACTTTAAAGGCCGAACCAAATCCAATACAATTTCCTGGTTGTAAAATTCGAAGTCGTTTTACTACTTCCGTTGTAATATTTGGAACCATGGATTTAATATATTCGATATCTTTTGGATGAAGCATTTTAAAGATTAAAAAATTGGTACACTGTGAAATAGCAGTCTCTGAAAGTTCCGAAGGTCTTTGTGTAATTAATCCTAAAATAACTCCATATTTTCTTCCTTCTTTGGTAATTCGATCAAAGATATTATATCCAAGCAAATCAACATCGTGATCGTTTTGAACATAACGATGTGCTTCTTCCAAAATGATATGAAATGGAAGAGTTTTTGCTCGTTCGTTTTCTTTGGAATAATCGAAAAACAATCGTGAGAAAATTTTGGTAAATGCTTTGGCAAGCCGGTCATCAACATAAGTAATATTAAAGTTGATAATTTGTGCTTTTCTTCCATCTGGTGCAGTTAAAATTCTTCGAATGAACTCTTCTCGATTAACATATTCTGGATATTCAAAATAATGTCGATTTTCACTATTTAAAATGGATTGAAGACGTACTTTTAATACGTTTGCTTCATCGTATACATGCTCATTTAATAAACTTCCTTCGGAAATAAAAGCAAAATTAAAGGCATCTAATAAATCTTTTAAGCCATACATATAACTTCCATCTGGCAAATCTAACTCTAAACTATCATCTAGGAAAGAAGACATGAACGTAATTAATAATTCCATTTCTCGTATTTTTCCTGTCGCATCAATGATTAATAGTTGTTTTAATGGTCTAGAATATCCTGGCTGATAAATAATCGTCTCTAAATTTAATTCTTTGGTATTATAAGACGATAAAATGGAACGAACTTGATCACTGATTTGTCCTGGTGGACGACCACTAGATAAAACATCTAATAATGCTCTTGCGATAATATCGTTTTTATGCCGAATAACTTCTTCTTCTTTTCTTCCAAAAACACTAACGAGTTTCAAGGCTTTTTCAATGATTGGAAGTTGTGTATTTTTTTCTGCACCAAGTAAGATTGCTAAATCATCGACATTTAATAGCCATAAAGGAATTCGAAGAAGTTCCGAATCACCAAATTTGGTATTGGTTGTATAAGCTTTGAACTGAATGTTTGGATATCTTTGATTAATGTCTTTAAAAGCGGTATGATATTCCCCATAAGCATCAAAAATCAAAATACTAGCTTTATAAGGAATGGCGCTATCTTTATAAAAAATATTTTGTAAAATACGAGCAACACTACAAGATTTTCCAGAACCAGTAGAACCAAAAATCGCAAAGTGACCGCTAAAAAATTCGTTGATTCGAACTCCTAAAGGAATTCCTTCATAAATTGGGCTTTTTCCAAGATATAAATCTTTATCTTCTTCATATTGATCAAATCCAATAATTAAAGGAATTTTTTCTTTCGAAACTAATTTTACCGTGGCACTAAATGCTGGTTTTCGAATAACACCAAAAACAAATCGTTGGTCAACCATTTCTCCTACTAAGTTAATAATCGCAACACCATCTTTGATATTTACAATTTCTCCAACGAAAATACGATCTGGTTCTTCCATTACGACATATAAGTTAATTAATCCTTGAACTTCGTTTAAAGATACTAATAATTTTACATAAACTGAATTTTCCTCAATCCCAATAATGTTTCCTAACATACGCATCTCCTCTATTTTATATTATACCTTTTTTCCAAAAAAATAAAAAGGGATTCTTTTCCTTTTTTATTTTTATTCGTCACTTTCAACACATTTTCCTTCTCCAGGAGAAGATCCTTTCACATAAGTTTCTCCAATGAGTTGACAAGAGGTCTTTGTCATAGAATCTTTTAAATAGCCTCCAAAAATATTGACAATACTAACAACAATAACACTAATAACGGCTACAATCAGCAAGTATTCTACTAAAGCCTGCCCTTTTTGATTCATCATAAACACCCTCCATTTTACTATTCTTATCATACATGGGTTCGATTCATTTGTCAAATGAAGAATTTCTGTTATAATAGGTTTGGGTGTTTCTATGAAAATCAAAATAGAAAAGCAAATTTATAATGTTAAAATTTGTAAAACGTTTAAAGATCGATTCTTAGGGTTAATGTTTCAAAAAGAAGTTCTCATGGCCTATGGATTTCCCTATTGCCATAGTGTTCATACGTTTTTTATGAAAATTCCGATTGATCTTGTTTTTTGTGACCAAAATGGAAAAGTCTTAAACATTGTTTCAAAGGCAAAACCTTGGCATATTTTTTCTTGTCCAAAGGCTTATTATACCTTTGAATTTCCTGAAGGAACGGTTTCGAAAAAGTGTTCAAAAGTCTTATTCTTAAAGGAATAAGACTTTTTGTTATAAATTATATAAATTGATTAAATTCGTAAATTCATTTTCAATTTCTTCTAGTCGGTCTTTGGTAGTAGCTTCGAACCTAGCAGTAAGATTTGGCCCAGTATTGGAAGCACGGATAAGGGCGAAACCATCTGGAAAGATCACTTTTACTCCATCAATGGTAATCATTTGATATTGATGAGCTTCACAATATTCGCGAATTTTTGAAACTACGTTTCCTTTTTCATCATCTTTTGATGGAAATTTTAGTTCTGGAGTTGAATAGTATTTTACGATTCCATCTAAAAGTTTACTTACTTTTTTATCGGTTTTTGATAAAATTTCAAGAATTCGAAGTCCTGCGTAAAGACCACTATCAAATCCAGGAAACCGATCATTAAAATATACATGACCAGAATATTCTCCACCAAATGGTAAATTTAATTCTAATACTCTAGCTTTGGTATAAGAGTTTCCAGTACGATAGCATTCTCCTTTTCCTCCTAATGCTTCAATTTCATCTTCTAATGCTTTGGAACATTTAACATCATAAAGGAAAGTTTTATTTTCTACTTTATCAATAATATCTCGAATGATGATAATCATATATTGATCGGTTGGAATATAGTTTCCTTTTTCATCGACAATCCCTACTCGATCTCCATCTCCATCAAAGGCAATTCCAATATCGGCTTTTTCTTTTATGACGGTTTCTTTTAATTGTTTTAAATTGGCTTCAACACAAGGATCTGGATGATGATGTGGGAAGGTTCCATCGCTTTTTCCATTGATTACTTTTACTTCGATTGGGAATTTTTGATATAATTCTTTTGCTAGAATACTGGTAGTTCCATTTCCCGGATCAATGACTACTTTTACTTTACGCTTTCCAAAAGAAAGACAATTTTGCATCAAGGTCATATATTCTTTTTTTATGGAATATTCAGATAAGGTTCCGGTTCCATCTAGAAAATCTCCCTTGATTAAAAATTGATAAAATTCTTCAATCATTTTTCCTCTAGCATTTCCGCGTTCATCAAATGCGATTTTAAATCCGTTATCATCTTTTGGATTATGACTTGCAGTAACCATAATACCAGATGGAATTTCCAGTTTTATTTGACTATAGTAATACATTGGGGTAGTTACTAATCCTAAAGAGACAACATCAACTCCGGTTTCTAAAATTCCCTTGATTAAAGCATTGGTTAAAGAATCGGAAGAAATTCGATTATCGTGTCCGATGATACATTTCTTTTTTTGTAGTTTTTGAATATAACTTCCAAAGGCTTTTCCAACGGTATAGGCTACATCTTCGGTTAGATTTATCGGATAAACCCCACGAATGTCATATTCTCTAAAAATATTTTTATCTACTGTTTTTAATAAATTCATTTTCTATCCTCCTGTTTTATTCTACCATATTTCAAATATCTTGTAAAAATTTTTTCTAGTATTTTACTTTTTTTGACAATTCTCTTTTTAAATTTTCAATTTTATGTTATGCTTATATTAAGATATGGGAGGAATAATATGAAGAAAAATCAAAAAATAATCTTAATTCTTTGCATTCTTCTAGGAATTGTTCTTATTGCTTTTGGAGTCTATAATTTTATTATTAAGAATAATGATAAAAAGAAAGAACCAGCAAAGCAGGAAGAAACTGAACAGGTAAATCCATATGAACCAATTGAACCAGAAACGAATATTCCAGATAAAGTAGATGAAGATACGCAAAAATTATTAGATTCCATTGCTCTTTATGTTTCTATTTACGGAGGAGAGTTAAATGATGAAGCTATTTATTACACATTAATGCATCATATTGAAAAGACAGCTACGAAGCAAGGAGATGGTTGGTACACTTATACCATTCCAAAGGAAACTTTAATAAAAGATTTAGCTTTCATTAATAAATCAAAAAATATCAATGACATCTTAGCTTATCAAAATGGTAATTATAATCAATATGACCTAGAAGAAGATGGAGATAATTATGTGTTATTAGTTGGAGGACATGGTAATCCATCAAATGAAGTTATTTTGCAAGAAGGAAAAGTAAAGCAAGGTGTTTATACCCTTTCTTATTTAGCATCTTGTGCAGATTCTAATGATCCTAGTAAACATTTTAACATTGGTATGGTTGAAATTACTTTAGATTATAATGAAGAAACAAAAGAGTTTTCCCTTGCGAATACGGTGTTACATAAATCTGTAGATAATTATTCTTGTTACTGGTCTTAAGAAAAGTGTAAAGCTTTTCTTTTTTTTAGAATTTCATTTTTCTTTTCATCAAACTATGTTATAATTTAGGTGATAGGAGGAGTGTATGAATAAAAATGGAAAAGGATTTTGGGCTCTTTTCATTCTTTTCATCCTATTACTAGTTACTTTTGGCGTTTATATTTATATGGATAAAAAAGAAGAAAAAGCAGAAAGTCCACAAGAGGAAGAAAAAAATCCTTCCGAAGAAGAAAGACCAATAGAAAGTAGCACACCAGAAGTAAAGGTTCCAGATTCTGTTGATGGAGAAACACAAAAATTATTAGATTCGATTGCTAACTATGTAGCAATTTATCAAGAAGATTTAAACGATAAAGAAATTTTTTATTTACTTATTGATTATATTGAAAAAAATGTTGCTTCTACCAATACATCTTCTGGAGAAGTTGTCTATACAATTCCAAAAGAGACATTGCTTCAAAAATTGACTTTTCTTGATGAAAATAAAAATATAAACAATATTTTAACTCAACAAAGTAGTAGTTATTTTAAAGTTTCTATTACAGAACAAGGAAACAATTATGTCATTACTTCAGGAGGACATGGAGGTCCTTCCAATACGGTAACTTTACAAGAAGGAAAAGTAAAAGATGGCGTTTATACTTTAACCTACTCTGCTTCTTGTCTTGATGAAACAAGTGGTAATAAAATCAATATCGGAACAGTAACCATTACTTTAGATTATGATGCCGAAACACAAAAATTTTCTCTTGGAACAGCTACTTTCAATAAAACAATGGAAAATTATACTTGTTATTGGTCATAACAAAAAGATGATTGAGAAAATAACGATTTTCTTTAAATCATCTTTTTTTTGAAAAAATATTATATTTCATTTTGTCCAGTCTTCATAAAAACTTGTGATAGTTTTTTCTGGCATAATCCTATGACAATATTATTTATTGTTTTTATACTATTAAATGTACACAATTTTTAATATTCTCTATAAACTATATGTTCTAATTTTTCATTGGTTATTTCTTTGTTAACTACTTTATCTTTCACTGGTTTTGCTAAAATCTTATGATTTTCCAAATCTGATATCGCTATCCATTCAAAAATACCATCACCATCTAAAGATTTAAAACCATTGGAAATTGTTTCTTCTTTAATCGTTGTTAGATAGTAAAATCCAATTTCATGATACTTTGTTTTTGGAGAATTTAAAAACATTTCTACCACATATTTTAATTTTAAATTTACATCTAAATTCAGTTCTTCTTTTAATTCACGAATGATTGCATTTTCACTATCTTCGTGAACATCGATCCTTCCACCTGGAAACATATATCTCCCATTATCCTGATTTTCTAAAAGAATTTTGGATTTATCTTCATTATAAATAACCGCTCCAACACGAACACCAAACCGTGTTCCTTCTTCTTTCATAGTTATTACCATAAATTCACCTCGATATCATAATACTATTTTTTTTTAATTTTTATCAATACACTTGCTTAACCTTTATGATTTTTAAATCGTTTTATGCATTTCTTTCTTATTATATGAAAAAGAGCTGTTACAAAATAAAGTTTATTTCATAATAGCTCTTTTTTAATGGAAGAATATTCTCACAATATCGTTATAAGTAATCAAAATCATCAAAGCCATTAAAAGTAAAAATCCAATACTATGAATGGTATTTTCTACTTTAGCATCCACTGGTTTTCCTTTTATTTTTTCAATAATCAAAAATAAAATTCGTCCTCCATCAAAGGCAGGAATTGGTAGTAAATTAATAAAACCAACATTGACACATAAATAAGCAACCAAATATACAAGATTGATAAGTCCTGCTTTTGCAGTCTCTCCAACAATCGTATAAATTCCTACCGGTCCAGATAAACTAGATAATTCTAATGCTCCTGTACATAAATAGAAAATAATGAAAATCATTTGTAACAAAAGATTATAAGTTTTTACAAAACCATATTTTAAGGCTGCAAAAAATCCATGTTCTACTTGATTATCTAAAGCAAAACCGTAAACATAAGAAGTGACACCATCTTGTTTTACCTCTTTTGGTTTTACTTTCACATTTTCGATTGTTCCATCTTCATGTTTTACTTGAATGGTTAATTCTTTTCCGGTTTCTACTTGCATTTGTAATAAAAGCATATCTTGACTTTTGGCATTTTTACCATTAATTTTTAAAATCTGGTCCCCTGCCCTTACATTTGTTTCCGCAATCGGATAATTAGGTTCTACAGAAGCAATAATGCTTTTGTTTTGAGGAACTCCATAAAAAAGTCCAATGATAAAAAATAACAAGATTGCAAAAATAAAATTAAATAAAACACCAGCAACAATTGTTAAAAAACGTTGCATCCATGTTTTTGATTGCATTCGTTTATTTTTAGGAATTTTTTCATCTTCTTCGATTTCTTCTCCTGCCATTTGTACAAATCCACCAATGGGTAATAATCGAAGACAATATTCCGTTTCATCATTTTTTCTTCTTTTTGATAAAAGTTTTGGTCCCATTCCAATCGAAAATTCATAGACATAAATACCTGCTCTCTTAGCAAAAAGAAAATGTCCAAATTCATGGACTAATACCGTTACCCCTAAGACTAAAATAAAGTAAATTAATGTCATATTGCCTCCTTATATAATATTGATAAAAAACACAAATCCTAAAGCAATAAATAAAATACTATCTAAACGATCCAAAACTCCTCCATGTCCTGGCATGATATTAGAAAAATCTTTCTTTTTATAATGACGTTTAATTGCAGAGAAAAATAAATCTCCAAATTGTCCAAGGATTGATAAAAATAACGTAGTTACAAGAAGTGCGAAAATATCTACCGAAGGATTTACTACGGTTATATAAAAGATTGAACTAACAAAGACTCCCATAAGGGTTCCCCCGATCATTCCTTCAATTGTTTTTTTCGGAGAAATTACTTCTAATAGTTTATGTTTTCCAATAAACATTCCAGTTACTAAAGCAAACGTATCCGTAAAAATGGAAATTAAGAATAAGAAAACAATCAGACTTAGACTCATATTACGGATGACAATTAATAACTTAAAGGCAAGTCCTAAAAAAAGTAGACTTCCAATGATTTCAAAAGCATCGACTACAGTATATTTTTTGGAATCATGATACAAAACAACTGGTAATAAATAAACTAAAAAGATACCAGAAATTAACCGAAGATCAATACCAAAAGTAATATTTTCTACCGATGTTGTTCCTAAAATGAAAAGGGCCATAAATAGATAAGAAACGATTTTGATAAATAAAGGGATTTCTTTTTTCGTTTCCATCATATTTAAAAATTCTCTTAATCCTTGCATCGATAGTACGAAAATAGCTAAATGATAAATGGTTCCTCCAACTAAAAAAATAGGAATAAAGATCGCAAGTGCGACAATTGCACTAAGAATTCTCGTTTTCATTATGGTCTCCTCCAAATCTACGATTTCTTTTACAAAAAACATCGATTGCTTTATCAAATTCTTCTTTTGTAAAATCTGGAAAATAAGTTTCTGGAAAATAAAGTTCGGCATAAGAAAGTTGCCATGGTAAAAAATTACTTAATCTTTGTTCCCCACTCGTTCGAATCAATAAATCTACTGGTGGAAATTCATGATATAAATTTTGTTCAAATAACGTCTCATCAATGTCTTCTATTTTTATTTTTCCAGAACATACATCCATACAAATTTTTTTCGTTGCATCTACAATTTCAGCATGTCCCCCATAATTTAAACAAAAATTAACAATTCCTTTCGTATTGTTTTTTGTTTTTTCTTCAATATCTCTCATCGCATCTAACACTCTTTTTTCCAAAGGCTCTTCTCTTCCAGAAAAAACAGCTTTAATATTTTCTTTTTGATATTTTTTTTCTAAACGTTTAAAGTTATTACAGAAAAGATCCATCAAATATTTAACTTCACTCTTATTCCGTTTAAAATTTTCTGTGGAGAAAACATATAAACTAATCACTTTAACGCCTTTTTCAATCGCATATACGATAATTTCTTCTAGCCTTTCAAAACCTGTTTTATGGCCAAAACTACGATTTTTTCCATTTTTTTTGGCCCAACGACCATTTCCATCAACAATAATCGCAACATGTCTTGGGATGTTTGTTTCCTTCATTTTTTTACCTCACTTATAATCATATTATAATATAAAAGACAAGAATATTCAAGGAAGTACCATAGAAAAAATAAAAAGTATCCTTTTCAAAAAAAAAGCTAAATCGAATCAATATTGATTTTAGCTTTTTTTTCATTTTTTGCATAAGTAGCTGCATTTACAATCATACGAATTGCAGAAATCATTTTTCCATCTTTTCCTATGATTCTACCAATATCATCTTTACTAACTAAAACTTCGATGATCGTTTCATCTTCCGCATCAAAACCTTTTACAGACACGGAATCTGGATCTTTCGCAATGTTTTTTATTAAGTATTCAGTTAATTCTATAACGTTCATTATTTTGAATTCTTCATTTCGTGGAATTTTTTCATAATTCCTTGTTTACTTAATAAAGATCTTACCGTATCGGTAGGGATTGCTCCATTTTGTAAAAAACTAATTGTTTTTTCTTCTTTTAATGTTACTTCTCCGTTTAATGGATTATAAGTTCCAACTTCGTCGATAACAATTCCGTCTCTTTTTGTTCTAGAGTCAGCGGCTACAATACGATAAAAAGGTTTCTTTTTTGAGCCCATTCTTTTTAGTCTTAATTTTACTGCCATTGTTCTTGCCTCCTTTTCTTATTCATTCTATCATAACAAAAAAAAGATGTCAACCATTTTTGGTTAACATCTTATATTCTTCGAATGGCAATTAAAGTTTCTGGCCATTCGTTTACGGAGGAAAGGATAACTCCTTTTCTTGGATTTGCAGCATGGATCATATTTCCATCACCGACGTAAAGTCCCGTATGGGTAACGGTAGAACCATTACTACTCCAAATTAAAATATCTCCGACGGTCATATTTTCTCTAGAAATATTGCTTCCTACCGTTGCTTGTCCTCCAGAGGAACGTGGAATTTGTTTTCCTAATTGTTGATAAACATAGAAGACAAAACCACTACAGTCAAACCCACTTGGATTATTTCCTCCAGAAACATAAGGGCTTCCTAACAAGGAATAAGCGATCTCTTTTAAAGATCCAGCCTCAACGCTTGGATTAGGATTCGTATAAATGATCGGTCTTGATTTTATATGAACTTGAAACGAATCTTCTACTTTATTTCCATTGAAATCTACCGCTTTTACAACTACAGAATAGGTTCCCACTTTATGATAATTCACATCTCCAACAATGGTATATTGTCCTTTCATTTCTTCTTCTAAAATGGAAGAAACATAAGTTAATCCTCCATCTACAGGATCCGTAACGGAAACAATATTATCATTTAAAGAATAAGAATCTCCAACATAAAGAGTAATTTCTTTTTCTTTTAATGTTATGGTTGGTAGTTGTGTATCTTGTACATAAGTAGAAACACGAAATTGTTTTCGAACGTTTTCTTTTTCTACTTCTAAAATAAGATTTCCGGTTCCTACTTTATGAGAATCTACGGTACTTGAAAGAACCGTAACATTTCCAGTTGCTTTTTTAATCATTTTGTCTGGATCATAAACCGTACCATATTCTATGGTTGCTGTATTATCCCAGAAAAGTTTTAGACTATCGTATATTTGTTTTTCTCGTCCTTGCTGATAAAGTTGATAACAAGCCATACCAGAAAGACAAACAAAAATCGGTAAAGTCCAAGACCATCTGGACTTATATTTCTTTTTCATGATATAAATTCTCCTTCATAGAAAACGATTTCTATGATATCAAATTCCATTTTTTTTGTCAAATTCCTCATTTTTTTTACATTTATTTCATTCATCAATTATAAGTTTAAAACATAAATTTTATTTATAAAAAAGGCATATATCTATGATCAAAAGCTGCTATGGTTTGGCAAAAAATTTCCTTATTTATATTTTTATTTTTTCATATTTTTGAGCAAAAAATCAATAATCTTCTTATCATAATGATATAATTCATGCTTTCCCTCTTTAATCGTTGTCAACGGCAATTTATTCTTCTTACAAAAGTCAAAAATATCTCTATAATGTACCGTCTTATCTAAAGTTCCATGAATTATTGAAATATTTTGGAACTTATATTTTTTAATGGCATCATCGCCCTTTTTAAACTCAAGATAAGCATTTTTATATATTTTAATATTATTATATAAAGGCATAAATGCATTTGTATCAAAGGAATCAAGGGATATTCCTGATTTTTGTTCCATAATTTCGCAAAAATTAATGTCAGGACACATTAACATTGTTTTTTCTATATTGGTATTATTTTGGATCAATTTATTTAAAATTACAAAACCACCAAAGCTACATCCAAATAAATATATAGGTACTTTATATTTTGTTTTCGCATATATAATCATTTCTTCTAAATAGGTTATACATAGATTTAAAGTAAAGTGTGAAAAATCTGTTTTATCCTCCCCATGTCCTGGAAAATCAAAAGAAATCATACCTATTTTACTTTCTAATAAATCATCATAAAATCTAGTTGCCCATGTTTTGTTACTACCCAACCCATGACAATAAATAATTATTTTATTCATATCGCCTTCCGGTATAGCACAAAAAGTACGAATTTTACCATTAACCAAATAATTAAATTTAACTCTTACATCATTTTTTGCTTTTTCGATTTTTCTTTCATCCATATACAATCCTCTTTCCCAAAAAACAGAAAGATTCTATGTACGAATCGTTTCCCTATTTTTTGCTTTCAAACATTTAATTCTGATCTTTTAATTTACGTTTTATAACATGTTACCTTCCCCTGATTCCCATTGATTTCTATTTTTTTCGTTTTATTTTTTTTAATTTCATCAATAATATCTTCTCCTACTCCTGTAACACATGGAATGCCTAATTCTCTTGCGATTATGGCAGTATGACATAAAAATCCTCCATAAACAGTCACTACACCTTTAGAATTCATCAAGTGTGGTATCCATTTTGGATCCGTCATTCTTGCTAAAAGAATTTTACCTGGTTCCATTCTTTCCTCTGGAGATTCTAAAAAATTTACCTCTCCCTCTACTATCCCAGGTGCAGCAGGAATTCCCAAATATCCATCACAACAATCGATATTTCTTTCATCAATCATAATTTTTTTCGTAACTGGACGAAATTGCAACATAACTAATTCATCATCTAATATCATCCACTCAAAATCAGCGTTACTTCCAATCTTTTTTTGATATTCTATCATTTTCTGTCCCACCTTAAAATTACCACACTCTAAGAAATTAGAACATTCTTTTCCATTCCAAATTTCCGTATATGGAGTACTTGAACCAGAAACCAATTTTTCACCATTTCCTCTTACCCACTCTAATACACCAGAAGTATCAGAATTACCAATCCATACTCCTGCATATTCTGGTTCTTTAAAAGCTTGGATAACAACTGCCATATGTGGTTGCTCCAATCCATTCACCCGCATATAGTCATTTACTCTAGTATTATAAATAGACTGTTTAACCTTATTGACCATTTTCAAAATTTCTCTCGTTGGAACATTTAGGTAAGAATCAAACATACCTGCAAAAGAGTTTTTTTCTCCATCTTCTATATCAGCAGAACTTCTAATTGAATAATATCCATAGGTTAAATCAATCTTTTGTAAATCTTCTTCTGTTATAGATACTCCGATCGGAATAACCACAGAATAAGGGATTTTAATACCATTACTATTTAAAATCGATAGCCCATACATCTTTCCACCAATAAATTTTACTACAAATTTCTTTATATATAGTTCTGATAAAATACTACACGTATCAATATCTAATATTCTTTCTTTTGATAACCGATCAAATAATCTTTTTCTCAAAGTTACTTGCTCCAACTGAAAGGAATCTAAACTTCTATTCCCACAATACTGAACTTGCAATTCTTCTAAATATTTTCCATATTCTTTTTCAAAAAAATAATGTTGTTTCTCTTGCCATTGTTTTAAAACAATATATTTATATAATAAATCCTCTTGGATTACTAAATTGTTCTCCCTTGAAAATCCTCTTTTTTTTATATCAACAGATAAATAAAATTTATCAATTTTCGCAACAATATCTAGATAATCGTTAGGATATTTATTTTTAATTTCTTCGATGATATGATCACTAATTATAGAATGCTCATCGATACTTTCTAAAAAATAAAAATATGCTAAAGACTTCAAACCGTTTTTCAACTTTTTTGAAAAATCATCCACGCATTTTGATTTTTCAAAAAAACGAATTGTCAATTTTCTTACTTTCCATAATATCGTATCCAATTCTTCAAAGCTAATATTTTTTGATAACCGACGAATAAAATCCATGATATGATCAGCAAATGTTTCATCCTCAAGAGCTTCAAACATCATTCTACTTCGAAAGGCTTTATTGGTAATCGTATTTTCTAATATTTTCTTATATTCTTGAAATTTTCTTAAACCAATCAAGAGTTTCACCTTCTTTATTTCCTATAATTTTTTCATAATTCAAGTTTTCTATATAAAAAGTATATCATGATTTTTTTAGGATAAAAATATTTTAGGATTTATAAACAAAAAATACCGGTTTTTACACCGATATTTTATATTTTGCAATCAAGTTTTTTATCTTTATCAGAAGGCAACCTTACATATCTTCTTTTTCTAAAGCAATTAAATCATATTTAGCAAAAATATCTAAAATCATTCGATACGTTAGTTTTTTCCCTAAAAGTTCTCGAAATTTCACTGTTTTCATTTTTCCTTCTGTTCGTAATTGTGGTAGTGTGCAATGTTTTATACACTTCCGCTTGTTTTTCCTTTTATTTATAAGACTTTTTTCTATATTTTTCTTTTCCCCCTCTTTTTTATGGGAATTTTTTTATAGAATTATCTTTTTTGTCTATCAAAAAATGACAGATTTCGT
>CALVWH010000002.1 GCA_944364705.1 uncultured Bacilli bacterium
GAATAATCGTTATGGGCATCCTGATCCAGAAGTGTTAGAGATTTTAAAAGGTTCTAGTGTTTATCGAACAGATTTTCATGGAAGTATTTTGATTAAAATAAAAAAACATAAGATGATTGTAAAATCTAGTGTTTAAAAACAAACAAAAAAATTTTTATGGAATATAATTTAATAAAAAGGGATATATTAATAATAAGATCAAATGAATTGTTTAAAGTCGCTACCGCAGTAGCGTTTATATATAGATTGTAGTACTACAGAGAAAGAGAAAAATTTTTCTCTTTTCTTTTGGCTGAATATTTGTTATACTAACAAAGAAAAGAAGGGAAGATATTTCATGATAACGATTGAAAATGTAAATTTTGAAAAAAAATATAGTGAAATTTATTTTCGTCAGAGAATGTTTGAAGGAAAGAGTATTCTGACGGTTGAAATTCGAACGGAAGTATTTCCAGAACTTGTAAATAATCAAATTGTTTATGGAGAAATTGAAGTTAAAGTAGATCTTCCAGAAATCAAAAAGATTGATGATTTACTTTTGAAAAATTATAAGGGAAAGATTGGAAATATTAATCTTTCTATGAATAATGATGGAATTTGGGAAACTAAGAGCGTGGATGATTTTTCGATTACGTTTGAAAAAAGAAATGGAAGAAAATTAGAATTTTCTTTAATGTTTGAAAATGGAAAAATTGAAGAGGAAGCAACGATGATTAGTTTATATACGACAAGTACAAAATTAGAAGAATTAGAAAAGCATTTTGATATGAGTGATTTTCATGAAAAAGCGTTGACCAAAGAAATTAACCATCGTTTTATTTATCGATATTTTGTGAAATAAATTCTGTTTTTACAGAATTTTTTTGCCTTTTGGTTTTGTTTATGTTATACTAGCAATAATTTAGGAGATGGGGATGTTATGATAAAAAAATAGATAAAATTGTTCTTTCTAATGAGAAAGAGACAATAGAAGTTGCAAAAGAAACATTTGATATTGAAAAATGTATAAATTTTGCCATTAAAGAATATAAATATCTTTTAGAAATTGATGGAAATGAAATATCTTTCCTCAATAAAGAAGCAAGAGAAGATTTTTTGAAAAAAATAAATTCTAGCTTGATAGTAACGGATTCAAAGAAAAGTTTTTATCAAAAAGAATTTTTAGTTTTGGAAATAAACTCTGACTTTTTTTATTATATAGATTTTCATGATGGAATGATTCAAATTGAAAAAGATAGTTTGATCGGTTATTTAAATAAGAACGGATATGAAATCATTGAATGTCAATATGAGAATGGACGTAATTTTTCCGACGGACTTGCTTGTGTGAAAAAAATGAAAAATATGGATATATTGATAAAAATGGGAAAGAAGTTATTAAGTGTCAATATGAGTATGGATTCGATTTTTCTGAAGGATTTGCCTTGGTGAGAAGAAATGGAAAATATGGATATATTGATAGGACTGGAAAAGAAGTGATTGCATGTCGATATGATCGTACGTCTGACTTTCATGATGGATTTGCCTTTGTGGAAATAAATGAAAAAAGTTGGCATATTGATAAGGAAGGAAAGCCATTCATTGAAAAAATTTTTTTAGAAAAACTACATGATGTTTTAAAAGTTCCAAAGAATGCAAAAGTAGTAAATACATATATTGTTTATGCAATGAATTTTTATGGGAATCAAGTATTATTTTCAAGCAAAGAAGAACAAGAAAACTTTATGAAAGAAATATCTTTCCAAGACGAAAATGAAAAAACGAAAATTATGGTAAAAAAATAAGAAAGGTTTAAACTTTCTTATTTTTTTTATAATTTAAAATCATTTGTATCGTCATCTTCCATATTTTTTCCATCAAAATAAGGACGTATCTTATACTTACTTATTTTTCGAACAAGATTCGATGGAAACGTTCGAGCAACTTCATTGTAATCCGTAATAATGTCGTTATAATATTTTCTAAGAGCAACGATTTCCGCTTCAGATTCATTTAAATTGATATCGATTTTAACAAAATCATCATTTTTTAGTAATTCTTTATGTTCCTCTTTATACATCGTAAATTCATTAATCGCATCATAAAGTTTACGATCCAATTCAAAATTAGATAATTTTTTGGATTTTAATTTTGTAATCATTGGTAAAACATCATCATTTACATCAAGATTCGATTTAATAATCGTAATCGCTTTATTTAATAAATCAAATCGTTTCCTTAAAACCGAATCAATATTTGCTTCTGCCTCATTAATTCGAATAATAAACGTTTGAAATTTATTATAAATATTTGCATACCAAATTAATAAAAGACAAATTCCAATAACAATTAATAAAACCGTTGTAAAACTCATACTCTCACCTTAAAACATTATAACAAACTTAAGAGAGAATTACAATTATTTTAAATATTTTTGTATATTTTCATCGAATTGAATATAATCAACATAAATCATTGGCAAAACAAACCAGGAACCCGTTTTTGGATCACTAACAACAATGTGATCCCTTCCAGAACCTTCAATGATACCATCAAATTTTCGATCCCGCCATTCATTAGAATCTGGGAATGTCATAAAAACGATGGCTTTGATTGGCTCTGTTTTTTGTAAAATGTTTTCAATATAAGCTCCTTGAATCGAAGGATTGGTATTTACAGAAGTTTGATTTGGAACCATTTCATTTCCATAAAAAAGTGGGGAACCAGGCATGTTTTGATAATATTCATTATTCATTTTATCATCCTTTCTTTTTCAGTATATGTTATAAAAAAGAAAAATTTATTTCTTTTAAAAAAATTTAGGTGTTTTTATATTAAAATTCAATGATTTCATAGATAAAACTAATGCTAGTTTTTTACAAAAAAACGACTTTTTAAATGAAAGTTAATAGAATAAAAATAAAAAAAGACTATATTTTTTATAAAAAATATTATATAATGTTAGGTAAAAGGATGGTTGTATGAAAAAAATAAAGAAATTTTTTAAAATTTTTTTTCTTAGTTGTTTAGGAATTTTTTTTCTAGTAAGTTTTTATTTTTATTTATGTGAATTTATTCATTTTGATAAAAAACCAGTAGAAGAAGAAAAAAAAGAAGAAGAAAAGAAAGAAGAAAAAAAGGAATATCATTTAACGCTTGGAATGGTTGGAGATGCTTTATACCATACCGGAGCTTATGCCGATGGTAGACAATCGGATGGCTCATATAACTTTGATTCTCAGCTCGCAGATATTAAACCAATTATCGAAGAATATGATCTTGCTTATTATAATCAAGAAAGTATTTTAGGAGGAACCGAACTAGGACTTTCTTCTTATCCTACCTTTAACTCTCCACAAGAAGTAGGAGATGCCTATGTCAATGCTGGATTTGATTTAGTTAGTTTAGCAAATAATCATACTTTAGATAAAGGAGAACGAGGAGTATTAAAATCAACGGCTTATTGGAAAACAAAATCCGCAATGACTGCAGGAAGCTATGATTCTTTGGAAGATCGAAATCGTTCTCATATTGGAGAAAAAAATGGAATTACTTATGCATTCTTTGCTTATACCGATACGACAAATGGGATTCCTGTTCCATCTGGAAAAGAATATTTAGTCAATGTATTTAGTGAAGAAAAAGCTCGTGCCGATATCGAAAGCGTAAAAGATAAAGTCGATGTAATTTTTGTTTCCATGCATTGGGGAGTAGAATATACCCATACTCCAACCGAAACACAAAGAAAAGAAGCAGAATTTTTAGCATCCTTAGGAGTCGATGTTATTATCGGATCTCATCCACACGTTATACAACCAATTGAACATATTGGAGATACGGTTGTTATTTATTCGTTAGGAAACTTTATTTCTGCTCAAACAGGAACAAATAAAAGAGTTGGTCTTCTAGCATCCTTAGATATTCATAAAACGGTAGAAAATGGAAATACAACCATTACCATTGATAATATAAAAGGAGATTTAGTCTATACTTATTTTACAAGCAATTATAAAAATTTCCGAGCAATTCCATTTGCTAAATTAAATAACGATTTACTATATAATTATCAATCAATTAAAGAACAGTACGAAAAAATAATCAATCAAAACGATTCTTCCGTTATTGTTGGATCTTTAGGATAGAAAAGCTAGACTTTTCTTCTTTTTTTTTCTATAATACAAGCAGGTGAGTTGTTATGCCAGAATTACCAGAAGTAGAAACCGTAAAAGAATCGTTAAAAAGAAAACTTTTACATAAAAAAATAGAAAATGTTGTGGTTTATTATCCAAAGATTGTTGCTACTCCGAAAGTAGAAGAATTTATAAAAGATTTAAAAGGAGAAGAAATTTTAGATCTTCAAAGAAGAGGAAAATGGTTAGTTTTTCACTTAAACCATTATGTATTGTTAAGTCATTTACGAATGGAAGGAAAATACTTTTTTCGAAACGTTACAGAAAAGCAATTACCACATGAACACGTAGCTTTCTTTTTTACTGATCAAAGTACGCTTCGTTATGTAGATACCAGAAAATTTGGAAGAATGTATTTATTAAAAAAAGAAGAAGCAGAAAAACAAAAACCACTTTGTGAACTTGGAAAAGAACCATTTGATGAAACGTTAGAGGAAAGGTATTTAAAAAATTGTTATCAAAAAAAACAAATTCCAATAAAAACGGTATTGTTAGATCAAAAAATTATTGTTGGAATTGGAAATATTTATGCTGATGAAATCTTATTTTTAAGTCATATTTCTCCAAAGAAAAAAGCAAGTTCTTTAACCAAAAAAGAAAGAATTTCTTTAATTGAAAATACAAAAATTGTTTTACAAAAAGCGATTGAAAAAGGTGGAACAACCATTCGAACTTATACTTCAGAAGAAGGTGTTCACGGGAAATTTCAAGAGGAACTTTATGTTCATAATCATGAAAATGATCCATGTCCTGTTTGTCACGAGAAGATTGTAAAAATAAAACTTGGAGGACGTGGTACTTATTATTGCCCAAATTGCCAAAAATAAAGATCTTATTTATAAACAAACGGAACAAAACTTTTACTCACAAAAGAAAGCTATCCATTTTTATCGTTTTCAAGAAAATCTTCTAAGTTATCCTTGCTTAAAACTAGATCAAAAAAACGATATTTGGATATCGAAAAATGGATATGTTTATTTTTCTGTTTATAAACAACATCATTTGTATTTCCTAAGAAAAAGAATGCGTCAAATGATGCATCAAAGATGTATGCAAAACATAGGAATTCCATTTACACATCATAATATTTTAGAAGATAAAACCTATTATGAAATTTTGAATTTTATTCGTCAAGAAGAATTTCATGCCGAACTTTATTGTTTATCCATTCCATCCTTTTTTTGTCAACTTTTAAAAGAAAATATGATTACCAATTTAAGTGAAAAAAAAGGAAATCGACTTCCAGAAAGAGTCGATCGAAATATTTTTGGTGGAGGAATTGGTCTTACCGATGAGTGGTTATCCTTATTAGAAAATCTTTATCTATTTTCTTCAAAAAAAACATTAAAAACAAAAGACTTTGTTTCTTATTTAAAGAAACTCCGTTTTTCTATCGTTCAAAAAAAAGAATTTTCTTATCCTTTTGTAGAAGAAAATCGTTTATGGAAAATGAATTCTTCTTTCAATAGTTCTTTTACAAAATATGAACTTATGAATTTATTTGAACAAATTGTTTTAAAGGAAAAATGTTTGAAAAATTCTTCATTAGCATTAGATCCAAAAGAAACCATATCTTCATATATTCAAAATTATGAAAATACGAAACAGATCCTTTTGCAATCTTGCGAAAAACAGGGTCAAAAAAATAATACATACCTATATAAATTTTAAAGATAGCTTGATATCATAGTTGCAAAAGAGAAAAAAAGGTGATAAGATTGATGAAGATAGAGGAGGTATTTTTAATGAAAAATTTTGCAAATAGCAAAAGGGG
>CALVWH010000003.1 GCA_944364705.1 uncultured Bacilli bacterium
CGAAGTATCTAAATTAGGTACTTTTTTTTAGTGAAAAAACTTGTAAAAGACTGAAAGAACATGATAAAATGAAAAAGAAAGAAGTGATAAAATATGAGTTTAACAGCAGGAATCGTAGGACTTCCAAACGTTGGGAAATCAACCCTATTTAATGCCATCACAAAGAAAAACATTTTAGCAGCCAATTATCCTTTTGCAACCATTGATCCAAATGTAGGAACGGTTACTGTACCAGACAAACGATTAGAATACTTAAATGACCTTTATTTGCCAGAAAGATGCATTCCTACAACCTTTGAATTTACCGACATTGCCGGTCTTGTAAAAGGAGCAGCTCAAGGAGAAGGACTTGGAAATAAGTTTTTATCTCATATTCGAGAAGTAGATGCAATTTGTGAAGTTGTTCGATGCTTTGAAGATGAAAACATCATTCATGTAGAAAACCATGTTGATCCGATTAGTGATATTGAAACCATTCACGTAGAATTGTTATTATCCGATTTAGAAATTATCGAAAATCGTCTATCAAAAATTGGAAAAAAAGCAGCAATGACAAAGGATAAAGAAACAAAAATTGAATATGATTTATTGATCAAATTAAAAGAAACTCTTGAAAAAAATATACCAATTCGTAAGTTAGATTTAAACGAAGAAGAAAAAAAACGAATCAAAGCATTCCATTTAATCACAGAAAAACCAATCATCTATATGGCAAATGTTGGAGAAGATGATTTGATTACTGGTGGAAATGAATATACGAAAAGGGTAGAAGAATATGCGAAAAACGAAGGATCTGAAGTTGTTATCGTAAGTGCGAAAATGGAATCCGAACTATCCGAATTATCCGAAGAAGACAAACATAATTTTTTAGAAGAATTAGGAATAAAAGAAAGTGGACTAGATCAACTAATTAAAGCAACTTACCGTCTTCTTGGTTTAGCAACCTTCTTCACTGCTGGATCTGATGAATGCAAAGCATGGACATTTAGAAGAGGAATGAAAGCACCAGAATGTGCAGGAATTATTCATACCGATTTTGAAAAAGGATTTATTAAAGCAGAAGTAATTAGTTTTTCCGATTTAAAAACGTATGGTGATGAAAAAAAAGTAAAAGAAAATGGAAAATTACGATTAGAAGGAAAAGACTACGAAATGCAAGATGGAGATATTTGCCTTTTCCGATTTAATGTAAGCAAATAGGAGGAAAAATGAAAAAAACACTATTAATTATGGCGGCTGGAATGGGAAGTCGTTTTGGAGGATTAAAACAAATTGAACCGATTGGACCAAATGGAGAATTTTTAATTGATTATTCCATTTATGATGCCATTCAAAATGGATTTGATAAAGTCGTTTTTGTAATAAAAAAAGAAAACGAACAAATTTTTAAAGAAACCGTTGGAAATCGTATCTCTAAAAAAATAAAAGAAGAATATGCTTTTCAAGAAATGAAAGATTTACCAGAAGGATATCAAGTTCCAGAAGGAAGAGAAAAACCATGGGGAACTGGACAAGCAATTTTATCAGCGAAAGATAAAATTCATGAACCATTTATTATCATTAATGCCGATGACTTTTATGGAAAAGAAGCTTATGCCGTTGCCAGTAAATTTTTAGATCAAAATCAAGAAGATACCTATGGAATTGTCGGTTATAAAGTAAAGAATACATTATCTGAAAATGGAGCTGTAAAAAGAGCAGTATGTCGTTTACAAGGAAATGAATTATTAGAACTAACAGAAAGCTCTATCGAAAAAACAGAAAAAGGAATTATCGCGACTCCATTAGATGGAAGAGATCCTTTTACCATTACTGAAGATACTTTAGTTTCTATGAATATGCTTTGTTTTACTCCAAGTATCTTTTCCTATTTAGAAAAAGAATTTCCAAAATTTTTAGATTCTATGAAAGATCCATTAAAAAGCGAATATTTAATTCCAGATATTTTATGGAAAGCAAAACAAGAAAACTATGCATCTGTTTTCGTTTATCCAACGGATGCTTCTTGGATTGGAATTACTTATAAAGAAGATAAACCACTCGCTTGCAAGAAAATAAAAGAAAAAATAGAAAAAGAAGAATATCCAGAACATCTTTGGAAATAAGAAAGAAAAAAATGTTTACATTCTTTTCTTTTTTTGTTATAATCTATAGCGAGTAGAAATTACTCCTTGCTTTTATAAAGCCGGATAGACCATAAGGAGGTGTAAAAAAATGAATCAATATGAAATTATGTATCTAGTAAAACCTACAGTAGGAGAAGAAGATTTAAAAAAATTAAATGATAATTTACAAAAATCTTTAACTTCAAACGGAGCAAAAATTGTTGATTTTAAAGAACTTGGACAAAAAGAACTTGCATATGAAATCAATCATTTCCGTAGTGGATACTACTTCTTATTTGTAGTTGAAGCAAACGATGATAAAGCAGTAAAAGAATTCGATCGTTTAGCACGAATCAACTCAGATATTCTTCGTCATTTAGTAACTAGAATAGACAAATAAGAAAAGAGGTAAAATATGAATCGAGCATTATTAATTGGAAGATTAACAGCGAAACCAGAACTTCGCTATACCCCTTCTAATTTACCTTATACCCGTTTTTCGATTGCCATTAATCGAAACTATAGCAATCGTGATGGACAAAGGGAAACAGATTTTATTAACATTGTCGCTTGGAGAAATCAAGCAGAAAATGTATGTAAATATTTAGATAAAGGAAGTTTGGTTGCGATCGAAGGTCGTATTCAAACTGGAAGTTATGATGATAAAGATGGAAATAAACGCTACAGTATGGATGTTGTAGCAGATAACGTTCAATTCTTAGAAAGTAAAAGCGCAAGAGCAAATAACGCTAGTAATGAACCAAGTCCTTATGATTACCAAGATAACGGACCTGCTAGCGTTAACGTAGAAGACGATCCATTTGCAGATTTCGGTGATAGCGTTTCCATTGATGATGACTTCTTAGAATAAGAAAGGAGATTCTTATGCCAGAAATTCGTAGAAAAAAAAGAAAAGTATGTCAAATGTGTACAGGAAAAACTGTAAATTATAAAAACGTAGAAGACTTAAAAAAATACGTAAGTGGTGAAAGAGGAAAAATTTTACCAAGAAGAGTTACAGGAAATTGTGCAAAACACCAAAGATTCATTGCTGGTGAAATAAAAAAAGCACGTCATATGGCATTACTTCCATTTGTAAAGTAGTCAAAAATTTGATTACTTTTTTTTTCGTTTCTAAGAAAATATGCTATAATTTTTTTAGAAAGTATTGAGGTGTCATCATGGAAAAAAAGAGTGCATTGAAAACGTATTGGTCATCTTTAGAAAAAAGAGAAAAAATCATTTTTCTTTTCTTTCTTTTTATACTTACTTGTTCTTTCTTTTATTTAATCTTCTTTCCACAAATTCATTTAAAAGGAAAACAAGAAATAAAATTAAATTATCAAGAATCATATAAAGAACCTGGTTACTCTGCAGAATTTTTAGGAAAAGACTTAAGCTCTAAAATCCACGTTAAAAATTCCGTTGATATAAACCATTTAGGAACCTATCAAATCGAATATTCCTTACGGACATTTCCTTTCTATACAAAAACGGTTCGGAAAGTTACCGTTGGAGATTATGAAAAACCAGTACTTACCTTAAAAGGGTCGGAAACTGCTAGAGTATGTCCAAATCAAGAATATCAAGAAGAAGGATATGAAGTTACGGACAATTATGATAAAGATCTAAAAGATCAGGTTAAAGTAAAAAAAGAAAAAGATAAAATTACTTATACCGTAACCGATTCTTCAAAAAATAAAACAACCATAACAAGACATTTAAAATATGAAGATGTGGAGAAACCAGAATTAACGCTAAAAGGAAGTCAGACAATGTCTTTAGAAGTTGGCCAGACATATAAAGAACCCGGATATCAAGCAATTGATAATTGCAATGGAAATTTAACCGATAAAGTAACGGTTGAAGGAAGTGTTAATACTTCAAAAGCAGGAACTTATGAACTTCACTATAAAATAAAAGACGAATCAGGAAATGAAACAACCGCCACAAGAAAAGTGCAAGTATATGCGAAAAGTTATGTATCCTCTGGTTGTGGTTATGGAGGAGATATCTATTTAACCTTTGATGATGGTCCAGGAGCAGGGACCTCTAAAATTTTAGATGTTTTAAAAGAAGAAGGAGTAAAAGCAACCTTTTTCGTTACCGCATCTGGAAGTGATGCGCTAATTAAACGAGCATATCAAGAAGGACATACCATCGCATTACATACTGCAAGCCATAATTATGCAAAAATATATTCTTCTGTGGATAACTATTTTGCTGATTTAAAAGTCGTTTCCGATCGAGTAAAACGAATTACGGGAGTAGAATCTAAATATATTCGTTTCCCTGGAGGCAGTAGTAATACCATTAGTAGAAATTATCATCTTGGAATTATGACTGCCCTAACCAATGAAGTTTTAAACCGTGGATATAAATACTTTGATTGGAACATTGATTCCAACGATGCAGGAGCTTGTGCTTCCAAAAATCCTACCGCATCTTGTGTTTATGAACATGTTACAAAGTATTTATCGAAAAGTCGCTGCAACATGGTTTTGATGCATGATGTAAAAAATTATACAGCAGATGCTCTTAGAGATATCATCCGTTATGGAAAAGAAAATGGATATACCTTTAAAGAAAAAAATTAAAGTATTTGAATGGTAAATAATAAAGTAAATAATTAGTTTAACGAAAAAAAGCAAGTAAAAAGAAAAAAGTACTTGCTTTTTTTTTTTCTTTTTAGTATAATTTTGTATGTGTGACATGCATTGATGTGTGAGGTTGCTGAAACACCCGGTTAAGTTGTTAGTAAATAAAATCGGATTTCAGGTTTTTACACGGAGCTAGTCTATACAAGATATAGGCGAAGGGAGGATATTAATGTCTAACAAAAAATTAAATGTTAAGTTAAAATCGTATGATCACAAAAAAATTGATTTAGCTTGCGCTAAAATTGTGGATACGGTAAAACGTTCAGGAGGAAAAATTAGTGGTCCAGTTCCACTACCAACCGAAGTTGAAAAAATTACCATTTTAAGAGCTGTTCACAAAGACAAAGATTCACGTGAACAATTCGAAAGAAGAACCCACAAAAGACTTATTGTGATTAACGAACCAAGCAAAGAGACAATTGAAGCACTACAAAGAGTAGAAATACCAAGTGGTGTTGATGTACAAGTAAAATAGGAGGATGAAGGAAATGAAAGGAATCTTAGGTCGTAAATACGGAATGACACAAGTATTCACCAAAAGTGGAAAATTGATTCCTGTAACGGTAATTGAAGTTGAACCAAATGTCGTTACACAAATCAAAACAAAAGAAAATGATGGATACGAAGCTGTTCAATTAGGATTTAGTACCAAAAGAGAAAAATTAGCAAACAAAGCCGAAATGGGACATGTTAGCAAAGCCAATACGACACCTAAGCGCTTCTTAAGAGAAATTAAAGGTGTTAATATTGCAGATTATACTTTAGGACAAGAAATCACTTGTGATATTTTTGCCGAAGGAGAAATGGTTGACGTTACAGGAGTAACCAAAGGAAAAGGATTCCAAGGTGTTATCAAACGTCATGGACAACATCGTGGACCTATGGGACATGGTTCACATTATCATAGAAGACCAGGTTCTATGGGAACTATGAGACCAATGCGTGTATTCAAAGGTAAAAAATTACCAGGACATATGGGTGGTCTTACCGTTACAATTCAAAATCTTGAAATCGTAGCAGTAGATGTAGAAAATAATTTGATTTTAGTAAAAGGAAATGTTCCTGGTGCTAAAAAATCAATGGTTATTATTAGAACCGCAGTAAAAAATCCAGGTAAAATCAACGAAAGAGAAGATCTTATCTCTTACGAAGAAAAATCTTTGACACCAGAGGCTCAATCTACTTTAGAAAGTACTGCAGAAGAAACTGCAAAAGCTGAGTAAGGAGGAAATATAGATGGGAAAAGTATCTGTATTAAATAGCAAAGGTGAAAAAGTAAATGACGTATCTTTAAATAAAGAAATCTGGGAAATTACACCAAACGATGCGGTATTATTTGATGCAATTGTTTTAGCTCGTAATGCGCAAAGACAAGGGACTGCTTCTACAAAAACTCGTGCAGAAGTTTCTGGTGGAGGAAGAAAACCATGGAGACAAAAAGGTACTGGTAGAGCTCGTCAAGGAAGTACAAGAGCTCCACATTGGTATCATGGTGGAATTGTTTTCGGACCAAAACCAAGAAGTTACAAATCAAAAATGAATCGCAAAGAAAGAAGACTTGCTTTAAAATCTGCTTTAGCTTATAAAGCATTAAATAAAGAATTAATTGTTTTAGATGCGTTAAACGTTGCACCAAAAACAAAAGAAATGAAACAAATTTTAGATAATTTAAAAATTGAAAAAACAGCACTTATTGTTGTTGATAATTTAACGGAAGATTTAATCTTAGCTACAAGAAATTTAGCCAATGTACTTTTACTTGAAGCAAACGAACTAAATGTGTTAGACATTGTTTCATGTGAAAACTTAATTATTACCGAAGAAGCATTGAAAAAAATTGAGGAGGTGCTTATTTAATGAGTAATTATAGTGATCTTATCAAAGCACCAATCATTACCGAAAAAAGTAGTGATTTAGCCAAAAATAATACGTATGTATTTAGCGTTGATGTAAAAGCAAATAAAATACAAATTAAACAAGCAATTGAAAAACTTTTCGATGTAAAAGTAGAAAACGTTAACATTATTAACGTTAAACCAAAGAAAAAAAGAGTAGGACGCTATACTGGAAAAACAAATAAAGTAAAAAAAGCAATTGTTAAATTAAAAGAAGGAAGTTCAATTGAACTTAATTAATCCAAAGGAGGGTAAAAATGGCTATTAAGAATTTTAAACCAATGACCAACGGAACAAGAGGAATGTCAAAATTACTTAATGAAGAAATTACAAAAACGACTCCTGAAAAATCATTGGTAGTAACATTAAATAAAAATGGTGGTCGTAACAACCAAGGACGAATTACGGTAAGACATCGTGGTGGAGGAGCAAAAAGAAAATATCGTATTATTGACTTTAAAAGAAACAAAGACAACGTCGTTGGTACCGTATCATCCATTGAATACGATCCAAATCGTAGTGCTAACATTGCTTTAATTCACTATGAAGATGGTGAAAAAAGATATATTATTGCTCCAAAAGGATTAAAAGTAGGGGATAAAATCGAAAGTGGAGAACATGTAGATATTAAAGTTGGAAATGCATTGCCACTTGCAAATATTCCAGAAGGAACCAGTATTCACAACATTGAATTAAAAGAAGGAAAAGGTGGACAAATGGCACGTTCTGCTGGTTCTTCTGTACAAATCCTTGGACAAGAAGGAAAATATACTTTATTAAGACTTACAAGCGGAGAAGTTCGTAAAGTATTATCAAAATGCCGCGCAACGATCGGTGAAGTTGGAAATGAAGATCATGAATTAGTTTCCTTAGGAAAAGCTGGACGTAAAAGACATATGGGAATTCGTCCAACCGTTCGTGGATCTGTTATGAACCCAAATGATCACCCACATGGTGGAGGAGAAGGTCGTGCTCCAATCGGACGTAAAGGGCCAGTTACTCCTTGGGGAAAACCAGCTTTGGGATATAAAACTAGAAAAAATAACAAAGCTTCAGACAAATTAATTGTTCGTCGTCGTAAAAAATAGTGAAAGGATGGGAATGTAATGGCTAGAAGTTTAAAAAAAGGACCTTTTGCTGATGAAAGTTTACTAAAAAAAGTAGCAAAAGCAAAAGAATCTGGAAAAAAAGAAATCATTAAAACATGGTCACGTCGTTCAACAATTTTTCCTGATTTCGTAGGTCTTACAATCGCTGTTCATAATGGGAAACAACATGTTCCTGTATATATTACAGAAGATATGGTAGGACACAAACTAGGGGAATTTGTTTTAACTCGTACATTTGGTGGACACGGTGAAGATAAGAAGAAAAAATAATACCAGGGAGGAGGACTAAAATGGAAGCAAAAGCAGTTGCAAAAACACTTCGTATTGCACCTCGTAAAGCTCGTTTAGTTATAGATTTAATTAGAGGAAAAAGTGTTGTTGAAGCAGATACAATTTTAGCAAACATCAACAAAGAAGGAGCAAGACTTTCAAGAAAAGTTTTAACTTCTGCAGTTGCAAATGCGGAAAACAACCTAGGATTAGATAAAACAAAATTATATGTAAAAGAAGCCTATGTTAATGAAGGGCAAACAATGAAAAGAATGAAATTTGGATCAAGAGGACATGTAGATCCTATCAAAAAGAGAACCAGTCATATAACAATTGTTGTAGGTGAAAAATAAGCAAAGGAGGTTTCATGGATGGGACAAAAAGTTAGTCCAAATGGACTTAGATTGGGAATTAAAGGTCAAAACAAAACATGGCAATCAAATTGGTTTGCTGAAAAAGATTTTGCAAAGTTCATTGAAAAAGATAATAAAATCAGAACATTCTTAGAAAAAAGATTAAAAGATGCATCTGTTTCTAGTATTTTGATTGATCGAATCAAAGATAAAACAGAAGTTACCATCAATACAGCAAAACCAGGAGTTGTTATTGGACATGGTGGAGACGAAATTGAAAAAATCAGAAAAGATTTAGCAAAATTAGTAGACGAAAACGTTACAATTGCAATTAAAGAAATTAAAAATCCAGATATGGATGCAGCATTAGTCGCTGAAAATATTGCTCATCAAATTGAAAACAGAGTTTCATTCCGTATTGCTCAAAAAAGAGCGATTCGTAATACAATGAAAGCCGGAGCAAAAGGAATTAAAACTGCTGTTTCTGGTAGACTTGGTGGAGCAGATATGGCGAGAACCGAAGGATATACAGAAGGAAATATTCCTCTTCATACTTTAAGAGCTGATATTGATTATGCTGTAAAAGAAGCAGACACAACTTATGGAAAAATTGGTGTCAAAGTATGGATCTACAAAGGTGAAATCCTTCCAGATAAGAAAAAAGAGGGAGGTAATGTAAATGGCAGTCATACCAAAAAGAACTAAATATCGTAGACCTCATCGTTTAACTTATGAAGGAAAAGCCAAAGGAAATACTTCTCTTCATTTTGGAGAATATGGATTAAAGGCTGAAGAAGGTTCTTACATTACACAAAACCAAATTGAAGCAGCTCGTGTAGCGATGACTCGTTATATGAAACGTGGTGGAAAAGTATGGATTAATATTTTTCCTCATTGGTCACTTACGAAAAAACCATTAGAAACTCGTATGGGTAAAGGAAAAGGTGCACCAGAAGAATGGGTTGCTGTTGTTAAAAAAGGAAAAATTATGTTTGAAGTTGGAGGCGTTTCAGAAGAAATCGCAAGGGAAGCCTTACGTTTAGCTATGCACAAGCTTCCAATTAAATGTAAATTTGTAAAAAAAGAAAGTGGTGAAGCTTGTGAAAATTAGTGAAATCAGAGAATTAACAAACGAAGATTTAAACAACAAAATTGCTGAAGCCAAAAAAGAATTATTAAATTTACGTTTTAGTAAAGCTAGTGGAAATTTAGAAAAACAAGCACGTATTAAAGAACTTAGAAAACAAGTAGCACGGATGAAAACCGTTTTACGGGAAAGAGAAATATAGGAGGTATATATGGAGAAAAAAGCTCGAGAATTAGTTGGAAAAGTCGTAAGTGCAAAAGATAAAACAATCCATGTTTTAATCGAAACTTACAAAGTCGATCCATTATACAAAAAACGTGTAAAATATTCTAAAAAATATGCAGCACATGATGAAAAAAATATTGCTAAAGTTGGAGATAAAGTCCGTATTGCGGAAACTAGACCATTATCAAAAACAAAAAGATATCGTTTAGTAGAAATTGTCGAAAAGGCAATCATTTTATAAACCGAATGATAAGGAGGATTTCATATGATTCAACAAGAAAGCCGTCTAAAAGTTGCTGACAATTCGGGTGCTCGTGAACTATCAGTCATTCGTGTACTTGGTGGAAGCAAAGTTAAGACAGGAAATATTGGAGATATTGTTGTAGCAACAGTTAAAAAAGCAATCCCAAATGGAACCATTGGAAAAGGAAAAGTTGTAAAAGCTGTTGTTGTACGTACAAAAGCTGGTTTGAGAAGAGAAGATGGATCTTATATTAAATTTGATGATAATGCTGCAGTTATTATTAAAAGTAGAGAAGATAAGACTCCAGTTGGAACTCGTGTTTTCGGACCAGTTGCACGCGAACTTCGCGATAAAGATTTTATGAAAATTGTATCACTTGCGAAAGAAGTGTTATAGTTTGGAGGGAAAACATGAATTTAAAAGTTGGCGATAAAGTTGTTGTTATTTCCGGAAAAGATAGAGGAAAAGAAGGAAAAATAACAAAAGTCTTAAGACAAGAAAACAGAGTTATCGTAGAAGGTGTTAACGTTTGTAAGAAACACATCAAAGGAAATGGACAAACACCAGGAAGTATCGAAGAAATCGAAAGACCAATTCATGCGTCAAATGTTATGATTGTTGATCCAAAAACAGGAAAAAGAACAAGAATTGGTCATCAAGTAAATAAAGATGGAAAAAAAGTTAGAGTAGCAAAAAAATCAGGGAAAGAACTTGATTAGTAGAAGGAGGGTAATACTATGGACCGCCTAAAAGAAAAATACAATAACGAAATCGTAGCAGATTTAATGAAAAAATATAATTATTCTAGTGTCATGGAAGTTCCAAAATTAGAAAAAATTGTTGTTAACATGGGAGTTGGAGATGCAACTCAAAACAGCAAACTTTTAGAAGCTGCAATGAAAGATTTAGAATTAATTACTGGTCAAAAAGCTGTTGCAACAAAAGCAAAAAAAGCAATTGCAGGATTTAAAGTTCGTGAAGGACAAGCAATCGGATGCAAAGTAACTTTAAGAGGAGATAATATGTACAACTTCTTAGATAAGTTAATCAGTATTACACTTCCTCGTGTAAGGGACTTCCGTGGACTTTCACCAAAAGCTTTTGATGGACGTGGAAACTATACTATAGGACTTACAGAACAATTAATTTTTCAAGAAATCAATTATGATGATGTTGTAAAAGTTCGTGGGCTTGATGTTGTATTAGTTACAACAGCAAAAACAAACGAAGAAGCATACGATCTTTTAAAAGGTTTCGGAATACCTTTTAAGAAATAGCTCTAAAATAAGGAGGATTTTATGGCAAAAACAAGTATGAAAGTAAAAGCTAGTCGTACTCCTAAATACAAAGTTCGTGCATATACAAGATGTTCTCGTTGTGGAAGACCACATGCGGTACTTAAAAAATATGGAATATGCCGTATTTGTTTTAGAGAACTAGCATATAAAGGACAAATACCAGGTGTAAAAAAATCAAGCTGGTAAAATCGAAGGGAGGATAATATGGTAGTGTCTGATCCAATCGCAGATATGCTTACGAGAATTCGTAATGCAAATCAAATGAGATATAAAGAAGTTGAAATACCTGCTTCCAATATGAAAAAAGCAATCGCAAATATTTTAAAAGAAACAGGATTTATTAAAGATTTCAAAATTAAGAAGAATGATGTACAAGATGTTATCGTACTTAGCTTAAAGTATGGAGATAAAAAAGAACGTGTAATTACTGGACTTAAAAGAATCAGTAAACCAGGATTACGTGTTTATGCGAAAGCAGAAGAAGTTCCTAAAGTTTTAAACGGACTAGGAATCGCTATTATTTCAACATCTAAAGGAGTTATGACAGACAAAGAAGCTCGTAAAAATAATTTAGGTGGAGAAGTATTAGCATATATTTGGTAGAAAGTTAGGAGGGAAAAAAATGAGTCGTATCGGAAATAGAATACTAAATGTTCCTGAAAACGTAACGGTAACCGTAAATGGAAATGAAGTTACTGTAAAAGGTCCAAAAGGAGAACTTTCTACTAAGGTAAATGACGGAATTACGGTAACCGTTAATGACGGAGTGGTTAAAGTAGAACGTAAAGACGATACCGTAAAGAATTTTCATGGAACAATGAATGCACTTATTGCAAATATGATCAAAGGTGTTTCTGAAGGATTTGTAAAACAATTAGAAGCCGTTGGTGTTGGATATCGTTTTACATTAAAAGGAAATACACTTGTATTAAACTTAGGAAAATCACATCCAGAAGAAGTTGAAATACCTGCAGACATTCAGGTAGAAGTTCCAAGCAATACCGAACTTACCATTCGTGGATGTAATAAAGAAAAAGTTGGAGAATTTGCAGCCAATATTAGAAAATTAAGACAACCAGAACCTTATAAAGGAAAAGGAATTCGTTATAAAGATGAACATATCCGTCGTAAAGTTGGAAAGAAAGCATCAAAATAATTAAAGTAAAGGAGATTTTACTATGATAAAAAAAGTAGTACGTAATGATGTGCGTAAAGCTAGACACAAAAGAGTAAGAGAAAAAGTCATAGGAACTACACAAATACCTCGTCTTAATGTGTTTAGATCAAATAGTAATATTTTTGCTCAAATCATCGATGACGAAAAAGGAATTACTTTAGTTAGCGCTTCTTCTATCGACAAAGAATTAAAATTAGAAAATGGTGGAAATGTAGAAGCTGCAACAAAAGTAGGAGAATTACTTGCAAAAAGAGCAAAAGAAGCAAAAATTGAAAAAGTTGTTTTTGATAGAGGTGGATACCTATATCATGGACGTGTAAAAGCTTTAGCAGAAGCTGCACGTGAAAATGGATTAGATTTCTAAGGAGGGTATTGAATGGAAAAAAGAAGAAGAGAATCACGCCCAAAACAATATGAAGATGACGTTCTTGATATTAAAAGAGTTACAAAAGTAACAAAAGGTGGTCGTCGTTTCCGTTTCGCAGCAACCGTTGTTGTTGGAGATCGTAACGGAAAAGTAGGGCTTGGTACTGGAAAAGCAAACGAAGTTCCAGATGCAATTAAAAAAGCAATTCAAGCTGCTACAAAAAATGTGATTACTGTATCAATTGTCAATGGAACAATTCCACATGAAGCAATTGGGGTTCGCAGTGCCTCTCGTGTTCTTTTAAAACCAGCAGGAAAAGGAACTGGAGTTAAAGCAGGTGGATCTGTAAGAGCAGTTCTTGAAATGGCTGGAATAAAAGATATTTTATCAAAATCACTTGGTTCAAATACCAAAATTAATACAGCTTATGCAACATTAGAAGCATTAAAAATGCAAAAAACAGCAGAAGAAATTGCACGTTTACGTGGTAAAAAAGTGGAGGAGATCTTATAATGAAATTACATACATTAAAACCAAATGAAGGTTCAAGAAAATCTCCTATGATCGTTGGTCGTGGACCAGGTAGTGGAAAAGGAAAAACTTCTGGAAGAGGAGAAAAAGGACAAAAAGCTAGAAGTGGATATAGTCATAAACCTGGATTTGAAGGAGGACAATTACCACTTTATCGTAGATTACCAAAACGTGGATTTAAAAATGCACTTTTCAAAAAAACATATGCTGTAATTAATTTAAGTGATTTAAATAAATTTGATAATGGTGCAACCGTTTCACCAGAAATCTTAAAAGAAATGGGAATCATCAAGAAAGAACTTGATGGAATTAAAGTTTTAGGAAATGGAACTTTAGAGAAAAAATTAACGGTCAAAGCAAATAAATTTTCTACAACTGCAAAGGAACAAATAGAAAAATTAGGTGGAAAAGCTGAGGTGATCTAATTATGTTCGCCCAATTAAAGCTTATATTCAACAAAAAAAACAAAGAATTAAGAAATCGAATTTTATTTACCTTTTTATGTTTATTTGTATTTAAACTTGGAACATCGATTATTGTTCCAGGAGTAGATACCACTGGACTTGGTGATCATTTAGGTTTTTTAGAACTCGTTAATGCCATGGGTGGAGGAGCAATGGAAAAATTTTCCGTTCTAGCTCTTGGTGTTATGCCATATATTACCGCATCCATTGTTATTCAATTGCTATCCATGTTAGATATTATTCCATATCTATCTGAACTTAGCAAACAAGGTGGTGTTGGTAGAAGCAAGCTAAATCAAATTACTAGAATTTTAGGAATTGTTTTAGCATTCATCCAAGGATATATGTTATCCTTTACCTTTATTCCAAATGGAAATCCATTAGATTACATGATGTTTGCAACCGTTTTAACGGCAGGGACTTGTTTCCTTTTATGGATTGCAGATCAAATTACCGCGAAAGGTGTAGGAAATGGAACGTCTTTAATTATCATGGCAGGAATTATCGCAACCTTACCATCGATGTTTAAAGATGCCTATAACAGTTTAATGACAATCGGAGATTTACAACAAACTTTATTTGGTGCTACTAAATTTGCTCTTTTTGTCATTGTATATTTAATCATTGTACTTGGTGTTGTTTATGTGGAATTATCCGAAAGAAGAATTCCAATTCAATATGCAAACAAAACCAATAGTGTCTATGGCGCAAATAAAAACTATATGCCTTTTAAATTAAATTCTGCAGGAGTTATGCCTGTTATCTTTGCATCTGCATTAATTTCCATTCCTGGATTAATCGCAATGTTTCTAAAAAACGATAACTTTAATTTATTTGTTAGTAAATATTTGTCAATTTCTTCTGGCGTTGGATTTGTCCTATATATCATTTTCATTTTAATTTTCGCTTATATTTATACCTTTATGGCAATGAAACCAAAAGATATATCAGAAAATCTAAGCAAAAGTGGAGGATTTATTCCAGGAATTCGTCCAGGAGAAGAAACCATAAAATATTTAACCAAAACATTAAAAAGAATTACCTTTGTAGGAGCTACATTCTTAGCGATTATTGCCGCTTTACCTATGATTTTTAATGTCTTTACAGAACTTCCAAGCAGTGTTAGTGTTGGAGGAACCGGACTTTTAATCGTCGTAGGAGTAGCACTAGAAACTTATAAACAAATTACTAGTAAGTTAAAAACAACCGAATATGTTAGAGGAAGAAGGCGTAGATAAATGAACATCTTATTTATCGCGCCACCTGCTGCAGGAAAAGGAACTTGCTCAAAAATATTAGGGGATCGTTATCATTTAAAACATATCTCAACCGGAGATCTACTTCGAGAAGAAGCTAGAAAAAATCCATTCCTAAAGAAAAAAATGGAAGAAGGAACTTTGATTGAAGATGGAACCGTTCTTTCTTTATTAAAAAAGAAATTAATGAGTACCATGGATTCCGCTGGACGAATTTTTGATGGATTTCCAAGAAATCTATCACAAGCAGAAGCGTTTGATGAAATTCTTCATTCTTTAGGAGAAAAAGTTGATTATGTTTTCTTATTAGATTTAAAAAAAGATGTTTGTGAAAAAAGAATCCTTTATCGTCTTTCATGTCCACAATGTGGAAGAGTTTATAATCGTGAGGTTTTGTCACGAAAACCAAGTCAAGAGGGACTTTGTGATGATTGTCACTGCTCTTTAATAAAAAGAGAAGATGATAATAAAGAAACTTTTGAAAAACGTTTTGAAACTTATGAAAAGGAAACAAAACCGTTGCTTTCCTATTATGAAAATAAGAAAAATCTTTATAAAATAAATGCCGATCGGGATACTGAAGAAATTATAAAAGATATGATAAATCTTTTGGAGCAAAAAAAATATGATTAGTATTAAAACAAAGCGAGAAATCGAACTTTTGCGAAAAGCTGGAGAAATTACTGGGAAAACCCATCGCTATTTAGAAAAATTTATTAAACCAGGAATTACGACAAAAGAACTTGATAAACTAGCTTATGATTTTATTATAAAAGAAAATGCAACCCCTTCTTTTTTACATTATGATGGTTTTCCTGCAAGTATTTGCACTTCGATCAACGATGAAGTAGTACATGGAATTCCATCCAATCGTAAACTAAAAGAAGGAGACATTATATCTTTAGATATTGGGGCATGTTATAAAGGATATCATGGAGATTCTGCTTGGACTTATCCAGTAGGAAAAATTTCTGATGAAAAGAAAGCTTTATTAGAATATACCGAAAAATCTTTATATGAAGGTCTTTCTGCAATTCATAATGGAGCTCATATTGGAGATATTGGCGAAAAAGTTGAAACCTATGCAAAGAAACATCATTTAGGAGTTGTTCGTGAACTTGTTGGACATGGTGTTGGAAGTAATGTTCATGAAATGCCAGATGTTCCAAATTATGGAAAAGCAAATACTGGTCCTTTATTAAAAGAAGGAATGGTTATCGCGGTAGAACCTATGTTAAATTTAGGTACCGAAGAAATTAGTATCTTAGACGATGGATGGACAATTGTGACCGATGATGGAAAACCATCTGCACATTTTGAACACACGGTTTTAGTTACAAAAGATGGATATGAAATATTAACAAAGAGGTGATAAAATGGCTAAGAGTGATACGATTGAAGTAGAAGGAAAAGTAATTGATAAATTACCAAACGGAGAATTTAAAGTAGAACTTGTAAATAAACATACTGTAATTGCTCACGTTTCTGGTAAAATCCGTATGAACTTTATTCGCATTTTACCAGGGGATACAGTAAAAGTTGAACTTTCAACTTATGATTTAACACGTGGGAGAATAACCTATAGAAAGTAGGAGGATTATTTATGAAAGTAAGGGCATCAGTTAAAAAGATGTGCAAAAATTGTAAAATTATTAGAAGAAAAGGGAAAGTACGTGTTATTTGTACCGACCCAAAACACAAACAAAGACAAGGTTAGTAGGAGGCGAAAAATATGGCACGTATTAAAGGTGTAGATATACCAAATAATAAAAGAATTGAGATAGCTTTAACTTATATTTATGGAATTGGAAGAAGTTTATCAAATCGCATTTTAAAAGATGCAAACGTCGATCCAAATAAAAAAGCTGGAGATTTGTCAAATGAAGAATTAGTTCTTATTCGTAACGAAGTAAATAAATACCCAACAGAAGGTGATTTACGTCGTGAAGTAAATATGAACATTAAAACAAAAATGGAAATTAACTCTTATCAAGGAACTCGCCATAAAAAAGGATTACCAGTAAGAGGACAAAGAACAAATCGTAACGCTAGAACTCGTAAGGGTAAAGGAAAAACAATTGCCAATAAGAAAAAATAATATAAGTAAAAGGAGGTTATAAACATGGCTTATAAAGCAAGAAAACGTAAAGTGAAAAAGAATGTACCTGAAGGAAAAGCATACATTCATTCAACATTCAATAATACGATTGTCACTTTGTGTGATAAAAGTGGAAATGTAATTAGTTGGGCTTCTGCTGGAACTTTAGGATTTAAAGGAAGTAAAAAATCAACTCCATATGCTGCAGGAATGGCTGCAGAAGCTGCTGGAAAAGCTGCAACAGACATGGGTATGAAAAAAGTAGATGTTTTTGTTAACGGATTAGGTTCTGGTAGAGAAACAGCTATTCGTTCTTTACAAACGGTCGGACTTGAAATTTTATCAATTTCTGATGTAACACCAGTACCACATAACGGATGTCGTCCACCAAAACGTCCACGTGGATAATAAGATAAGGAGTGGTGAAATGTTAAATTTTGAAAAACCAATGTATAAAATTACAGACTATGTCGAAAGTAGTCATTATGGAAGATTCGAATTAGAACCTTTAGAAAGAGGATTTGGAACAACCATTGGAAATGCTCTTCGTAGAGTTATGCTTTCTAGCATGCCTGGTTCTGCAATTGTTGCAGTTAAAATCGAAGGAGTTATGCATGAATTTCAAACAATTGATGGTGTTTATGAAGACGTTACCGCAATCGTTTTGAATTTAAAAAATGTTGTTGTTAAAAACCTTACCGATGAAGATCAAATTTTACATTTATCAGTATCTGAGGAAAAAGTTGTAACAGCTGCTGATATTGATGCAAATCCAAATGTAGAAATTGTAAATCCAGACCAAGTAATCGCTACTTTAGCAAAAGGTGGAAGATTGGATATGGAACTTGTTGTTTCCAATGGTAGAGGATATGTTCCATCAAGTGAAAATAAAAAATTTATTGAAAACAATAAAATTGGATATATTGCTATCGATGCTCTTTATTCTCCAATCGAACGTGTTAGTTTCGAAGTAGAAGCTGCACGTGTTGGGCAAGATGCAAGTTACAATAAATTAATTATGGATGTCTATACAAACGGTTCAATTCGTCCAGAAGAAGCAATGGCTCTTAGTGCTAAAATCTTAATTGAACACTTGAATATTATTACAAACCTTAGTGAAATCGCAGATACTACTGGGGTTATGAACGCAAAACAAGAAGATAGCAAGTTAAAGAAATTAGAAACACCTATCGATGATTTAGATTTTTCCGTAAGAGCTTATAATTGCTTAAAAAGAGCGAACATCAATACGCTTGGAGATTTAACAGAAAAATCAGAACTTGAAATGATGAAGATTCGTAACTTAGGTAAAAAATCTTTAAAAGAAGTTATTGATAAAATTAAAGATATGGGACTTAGATTCCGTGATGATGATTAAAAGTTAGGAGGATATATATGTACAGAAAATTAGGTCGTACCAACAAACATAGAAAAAGTATGCTTGCAAACCTAACGAAAGATCTTATTAACAATGAAAGAATCGAAACAACAGAAACCCGTGCAAAAGAAGTGCGTAAATTTGTTGACAAAATGATTACATACGGAAAAGATGGATCTTTAGTTGCAAGAAGAAAAGCATTAGCCTTTTTACATAACGACAAAAACACAGTAAAAAAAGTATTTGATGATTTAGCACCTCGTTATGCAAATCGAAACGGTGGATATACAAGAATCTTAAAATTAACAGAACGTAGAGGCGATGACGCTTTAATGGTAATTTTAGAACTTGTTGAAGGAGATGAAAAATAAGCACAATTGTGCTTTTTTTTGACTTATATGATTATGAACAAAAAATAAGAAATGGAATGCTAGATCATTGTATTGAAAAAATATAGAATACAAATGGAACCAATCGTCTATGGAAAAGTTTGACAAAAAAGATGCACTTGGTTTATGAAGTGTCTTATCTCATTAGTTGAAAGAAAGTAATATTTGTGTTATCCTTATAAGGAAAGTACTGGTGGTTTTTAGTGGAAAAAATTTCTTTAAATGAATTTTTGAAAATAAAAAATAGACTCCTCTCTTTAGAAACAAAAATAGAGAAAAAAGAGGAAGATTTAAAAACTTTAGAAGATCAATATTTTAAACTTCAACAACGTCTTCTTTCTTATGATTTAAGTGATATTCCTTTCGAAGCCTGGGAAGGAATACAAATCTTATCTTATGCAGATCATTGGATGGACTTTTCAAAAACAAAGGCAAACATTGATTTTTCAATCCTTGGATGCCTTGGATTTTGTAACTTTAAAGGATGTAACGTAAAAAATATAGAAAATCTACAGATGTTTTTAAAACCAGATTTCTTTGATGAAGAAACCATCAAAAAAAATGAACATTTATTTTTATCTGATATCTTTTCAAAAGAATTTAAAGAAAAATTTTATCAACATCAATTAACAATGGACGATCTTACTTCTTTATCTTTGATGCAAATTTCTGAGTTGAAAGAAAAGAAAGTAGAACAACATTTTTCTTTTGAAAAAAATTATAGTAGAAATTTTTTGTTGCTTATCGGTATCGAAAAGGCTCGAAACCTTTATCTATTATCCAAAGAAACCTTCGAAACCTTAAATATTATTTTTGACCATTTTCAAATATATTTATTAGAAAAAAGCGACTTTAAAACAAACGTACAAAAGGTAGAAGTATCAGAAATGAAAAGTTTTTTCTTTGCTTCCCTTCGAGACTTAATCATCAATTCCTATATGACCTTGAATATTCAAAACTTTCCAGAAATGTTCCTTAAAGAAAATAAAGACCTATTTTTAATAGAAAAACAAATTCCAGAAGAAGTAAAAGAAAGATATTACTTAAAAAAACTAACGTTAGAAGATCTTTCATATCTTTCTGAGTTTCCAGATCTTCCGGTCGAAAACTTTGTAGAAGATGGTAGATTTCGAACTTTATCTGCTGCATTAGGATATGGAAATTTACAAAAAGCATTAAAAATAAATTTTAATATTATAAAATATCTAATCAATACGAATAAAGTATATGATTTTTGTAATTTTTGTGATTCTATTTCTTTTAAAATGTTATCTAAGATAACTTTTGAACAAAAATTTAATCAAGCAATAAAAGAATTTTTTCATATGCATAATACTTTAGAATCTTCCGAGGAACTTATGAACTACGATCCGTCGCTATTTCCATTAGAAGAAAATCAACGCCAAGTAATAGAACTTTTAACGCTTCCACATATCAAACAATTTGAAAAAGAAACAAATTTCTTTTTTCATAAGTCTTCAAATATGTTTGATGTCTTTTGCAAATATTATCTAAATAATTTTAATCAAATGCCAGAAGAAAACCTTTCCTATGACGATTTTCTAGAACTTATGGCTCAATGTATCGAAGCAATGAAAGCATCAAACATTTTCACTATCGTACCAAACTATGATTGGATGGAAGGAAAATTTCGGGAAGATCATCCGGAGCTTTTTATCGATAAAAATGCTCCAGAAGAATTAAAAGGTGCCTTTTATAAAAATCAAATCACCCCAGATCTTTTACGAAACCATAAAGAATATATTCCTTATTTATTCGATAAAAATTTAGAAACAACGATTAAAGTAAAATGGAATTTAACCTTTTCTATCGAAGGACAATACACTTGTTACACAAATTTTATTAGAGAATACGAAAAACGCTATGGAAAACAAAAACTCTTAAATTTATTAGTAGCTTACGGAGATTTACTATCAGATCTTTCCGTTTCCAACGAACATCAAGAAATCGAAAATGAAAAAGCTATTGAAAAAAATTTACAAGAAGCAATTTATCAAAAAATATTAAAAGAAAACGTCGATTATTCTTATTTAGAAACTTTAGATTCTTTTGTAAAAAAGTATCCAGATATATTTTTAAACTTAGATTCTTTCGACTTTCCAGAAGAAGAAAAGTTACGCTTAAAAAAACGTTTTTATGAAAGAAAATTAACGTTCGAGGATATTTGGAAACATCCAGAGTTAGTCTCTATCCTCGCTCATAAAAACTTAGAAATTCCGTTTTGGAATTTGTATCATATCCATTCTTATGATACTCCAGTTAATTTAAAAACAAATACCACTTTATTTTTAAAGAAGTTGAAAAAAGAAGAATTTTTAAATCTTTGTGCTTGCTACGGTCGATATCTAACCGATGTTCCGAATTTATCTTTTGAATTTAAAGAGAATTCCGAAGAAAATTTTCTTCTTTTAAAAAGAAAAATAGAATCTTATATCAAAAAAAGAAGTAGAAGCGGGGAAATATCTTATACGTTGGAAGATGCACCAGATTTTTTAAAAAAAGAATGTCCAGACTTATTTTTAGAAGAAAATGCACCAGAAGAGTTAAAAAAATACTTTTATAATAAAGACGAAAGATATCCGCTTAACTTTGTAATATTGCACAATCATCCAGAATGGATGCCATATCTAAAAGGAAAATCTATAAGTACTGCTTTATCTAGAGGATTAACGATCAAAAACAACATGCAGAAATACTTTAACCTTTTTGGCGAAGAAACTGCCTTAAAATTAGGCCTTACAAAAGCAAATACGGTAACCAAAATGATTGATGACGATCAAGTAGATTTAATGAAAAAATGGTATGATAAAACTGGACAAACGTTTTTACCAGATTATGTCGTGATGCAAACATTTCCAATCGATCAAGCCGATAAGTTTTTAACATCTGGTAGACTATGGAGTAAACTCATGAACATTCAAAGCTTTTGTCAAACTGCAGAAGCAAGAGAAGCTACTCTAAAATTAGCATATTCGTTTGGTGCGTTTGATGCGGATCAAAGAGGATTTAAAAAATTAGAAGAATTATTAACTGGATTACCAAAACAAATTTCTTCCTCTTATGAACATGTGATGAACAATGTAAAAAATAGGATCGAAGAAAACAAAGAATCTATGCAAAAATTCTTCAAAAAAGAAGAGGGAGAAAAAGAAATAAAATCGGATCTATTTTCCATGTTCTATAAAAAACAAGGAGACAATTACACCTTAAAAATCAATCTCCAAGAGTATCCAAAAACATGTCAATATTTCCGATCATTCCTCGAACAATTTCCAGATTCTCCGGTCTTAACTCCGGAAAAAGCCCATCAACTTTTTGGAGGATTTTCTTTCCAATATGATCCAGATTTTCGAGAATTTCTCCTTTCAAATTTCAATCAAATATTAACACATCCAGAATATACAACGTACGTATCCGCAATGCAAAAACAATTTTCCATGATAAAAGCCATCAATAGCAATCGAAAATTAACCCTTGACTTAGCCCTTGCTTATGTACAAGAAAATAAATTTACTTCCGTGGACGTTGGAAACGAAGAAGTAGCAGAAATATCTGCCATCGCCGGATATACTCAAGAAGATTTTGATAAACTACAAGAAATTTATAATTATGGGAAACAAAGAATCTTTAGTAGTATCCCAAAAATAGAAAAAACAAAAGGAAAATATACGTATGAAATGCTTAGACTAGATGATCCACTTGCTATGGCCATTGGAACACTTACCGACTGCTGTCAAGAGTTAGGAAATGCCGCAGAACTTTGTATGGAACATAGTATGGTTGATAAACATGGAAGAGTCTTTGTCGTTCGCGATGATCAAGGAAATATCGCTGCTCAAAGCTGGGTATGGAGAAATAAAAATGTCATATGCTTTGATAACATTGAAATACCAGACAAAGCTTTTGTTCGAGCAATAAAAAACGATCCAGTATCCGGAGGAAAAGGCTTTGCAAAAGAAATTTATGACCTTTATAAACAAGCAGCAAAAGATCTAATAAAAGAAGACGAAAAAGTTTATTATACCTTATTAGAACAAGGAAAAATCACACAAGAACAATACGAAGGATTAAAACTTGGAAAAGTAACCGTCGGATTAGGATATAACGATATCGCTTCAGAAATTAAAAAAAGAAGTCCAGTAGATAACGGTATTTTGTCACATCCTCTACCTTTTAAAGAACCAGTAAAACTATCAAGAGGATTATACCAGACAGATTCAAATACCCAATATATTCTAGAAGAAACCGAAAGAAAACAAGACTATAATGGAGATACTTTCGCCTTACATCAAGACCCTTACATAGAATATACCGATAAAAACTTTACCAAGAAAAACTTCTTAACCTTAGAAAAATTAGAACTCGAAACAAAAGGAGAAATTAAAAATTTAAATTTTTATTTTGAAAACGAACAAAAACCTTCCGTATCCGAAATTGCCGATGCTTATAATTTTAAACCAGAAAACACAAAAATTGTGATGAATCCAAATTTCGCAATCATTTATGAAGAATCTGAAAATCAAATAAAACTTGGAGATTTCCTTTTCCATACAAAAATAAAAAAGGAAAAGCAACAAATCGACATGAAAATGCAAGTAGAAATTCAAATTCGTTTGGCGCTAGAACAAATCGCGAATGGAAAAAACGTGGACATTACCGCTTTAAATGAAAAACAAAAACAAATGTATGAACAAGTGATGAAATTAACTGAAGAAATCGATAGGGAAAGGGGACTTGGCCGTGCAAGATAACATATCTACTATAATTTGTAATGCGATAACGATAAACAAAGATCCTTTAAAAGAAAAAATAAAACCAATCATAAACCAATTAGAAAAAGTCTTTGAAGAAAATAAAGAAGCAATTCTTAATGCCAATAAAATTGATCAAAAAAATAGAAATGGATTTCTTATCGATTTTGATCATTTAAACCGGATCTTTTCGAATGTAAAACAAGAACCAATTCCTTATGGAGAAGTCATCCTTTCACAAAAAGATGACGAGAAACAAATCATCTATGGTATACAAAAAATGGATTATGGAACAGTTCTCGTAATTCATGATGGAGATCCATACATTCTCTTAGAAATGGCCATAAGAAACCTTATGGCTGGAAATGCAACGATTTTTTCAAACCATGGATTTATGTATGGAACCAATCAATTGTTTATCCAAATCTTTCAAAACGTATTAAAACAATTTCAAATTTCCAAGTATTTTGTTCAACTTTATATAACTGAGAATTTTGATGAAATCTTAGGAAATTACGCAAATATCGATCTAGTTGTATGCATTGGAGATTCTCTTTTACAACAAAAAGTTTTAGAAAAAAGTAAAAACAAAACCATTGTTTGTGGATATGGAATCTTTGAACTTTATGTAGAAGACGAAAAAAATATCGAATTTATCAAAAAAATAAAAAATAGTACACCAAAAATACAAATTTATGCCAAAAAAGGAATAAACATAGAAGATTTAGACGTAATCTTTGTAGAAGATATTGAAGAAGCAATCGCACAAATCAACTATACCGGAAGCCATTATGCCTCTTCCATTTTTACTTCATCCAAAGAAAATGCTTCAAAATTTATCAAAAAGGTCAAATCAAAAACCGTAACCGTAAATACAAGTCCTACCATCGAACAAGTTTTAGATATCCAAGAATCCGACTTGGTTTATGAAAAAACAATCCTTTATCCATTTTCTCTTTCCCTATCTGGAGAAAGAGAAGAAATCATAATTTATGAAAAATAATTTTACACAAAAAAACAAAAAAATCAAAAGAATACTGGCAAAAAACAAAGAATTATTATAAAATAGTACCAAGAGATAAAAGCAGGGTGATCAAATGAAAGCATTAATTACAGGAGCTAGTTCTGGAATCGGACTTGCTATGGCAAAAGAATTAGAAAAACAAGGATATGAATTAATTCTAGTTGCTAGAGATAAAAAAAAATTAAACAAAATCAAAAAAGAATTTAAAACAAAAGTAGAAATTCTTTCCTACGATTTATCTTCAACCTTTCATTGTATGAAACTATACGATAAAGTCAAAAACGAAGATATTGAGATTCTTATTAATAATGCTGGTTTTGGAATTTTTGGAAAATTTGAAGAAACCAATTTAAATAAAGAAATTGATTTAATCGATACCAACATAAAAGCCGTACATACCCTTACAAAATTATTTTATAAAGATTTTAAAGAAAAAAATAAAGGATATATTTTAAATGTCGCATCCTCTGCAGCTTTCTTACCAGGACCTTTAATGAGTACCTACTATGCTTCAAAAGCTTATGTTCTAAGACTTACACAAGCATTATACGAAGAATTAAGAGTCGATCATAGCAACGTTTATCTTGGATGCCTTTGTCCAGGACCAGTAGATACAAACTTTAATACCGTAGCCGGTGTAGAATTTAGTGTAAAACCATTATCTGCAGAAATGGTTGCTAAATATACAATTAAGAAAATGTTCCAAAGAAAATGGGTAATCATTCCTGGAAAATTAATGAAAGTAACCTTTTATGCAGAACATCTTGTTCCAACCAAAATTTTAATTCGATTTGCTTATAAAATACAAAAAAAGAAAGACAAATAGTCTCTTCCATAATTTACCATAATTTATCCATAATCTTTTCATATTTATTTTATATAATAAAATCATGAAAGGAAGGGTGATAGAATTCAAATAAAAATTATTGGCAGCAATTGTAGTAATGGTATGAAACTTAAGAAAATGGTAGAGAGAGCAATAGAAGACAGAAGAGAAACTATTGAAATTGAAGAATGTAACGATAAGAATGCAAAACTTAAGTTTCATGTTTCAAATATACCAGGACTTGTCATTAATGATAAATTAATTAGTGAAGGGAAAGTCCTCACTGTAAGAGAGATTCAAAAAGTTCTTACATAATGCAAAAAGAGAAGGAAAAAACTTGCACCTTCTTTTTTTTCGTCTTATAATAAAAAAATAGACATTATGAGAGGAGGAACAAATATGAACCAAATCATTGGAAAAGAGATTCGTTTGACTGGAAAAACCTATTTTCAAAACGAAAATTTTCAAATAGAAAAAGGAACCTATCTTGTTGTTTTTGGAAGAAACTTGTCTGGAAAAACCTTATTTGCAAAGTTCCTCCTTGGAGAAATTCCTTTTGATGGATGGTTATACGTAGAAAAAGGAATTTATACCAATGAAAATCGAAAACAATTAAAAAAGAAAATTGGATATTTTTCTTTTCAAACAGAAATTTTTTCTTCTAAAAAAACATTATATGAAATTATAAAAGAAGTAGAGCCAGATTCAGAACAAAGAAAAAAAGCCATTCGTAACTTTAAATGGAAAGATAAACTAAACGATTCTTATGAAACGTTATCTTATGATGATAAAAGACTAGTTACCTTTTATTTATCTATGATAGGAAAAAATATTTTAATCCTTGATGAACCATTTTTAGATTTTAGTGAATACGGGAAAAAAATTATATCAACCGTATTAAAAAGAATCAACCGAAAAAAAATAACCATTCTTTTTATGACGAATCAAGTAGAAAATATTTTACTTGGTAAAGAATATATGGTTTTCGATCACGGAAAAGTCATTTCAAGAAAAAGAACGGAACGACTTTTAGAAGATGAAAAACTGTTAAAAGAAAAAAAATACGACCTTCCTTTTTTCCTTCAACTTTCCAAAAAATTAATGTATTATAACGCGATTGATCAAATCTATGATAATTCAAAGGAGCTTATTGATGAACTATGGAAATCCAATTAAATTTAAAAAAAAATAACGATTTTCTTATTTTTCGTTCGAAAGAAATTCATGGAATTTTAGGAAATCAAGAGAGTCAAAAAGAACAAATGATTCAAGCATTTTTATGCCCATCTAAGGAACAAGCGGAAGTCTTTATCGATGGAAATAAAGTGGATAAAGCAAATATTTTTCTAGAAAGAAAAATTGGTATCTCTCATAAAGATCCAAGACCCTTTTTCCTTTTTCCAACCGTTCGTGAAGAATTCTTATATACTCTGTTTACGTATTCTTATAAAGATAAAGAAAAAAGAATGAAAGATAGTTTAAAAATTGTTGGTTTAAACGAAGAGTATTTAACAAAGAAAATAAAAGAACTTACCTTTTTTGAAATAAAAAAAGTAGAAATGGCTAAACTATTACTAACCAATCCAAAAATTTTGATTTTAGAAGAACCTTGTTTTTCTTTTGATCCTGAAGAGCAAAAAAACATGATCTTTCTTTTAAAAAAAATAAAAAGACAATATCAAAAAATGATTTTAATTTTTTCCTGCGATACAAACTTTCTTTTACAAATCTCGGATGTTCTTACTTTATATCAAAATAAAGTATTGTTTTATTCAAAAAAAGAAGAATTTATGAAACAAATTCCTCTCTTAAAAAAATATCATTTATCGATACCACCTACCATGAATTTTTCTTATCAAGTATTTATGGATAAAAAAGTAAAATTAGGATATCGTTTAGAAGTCAATGATTTAATTAAAGATATTTATCGGAATTTAACTATTTAATGGAAAATATGATATAATAAAAGTATTAGGAGCGATAATATGAGGTATTTAATAACATTTTCTTATGATGGATCCAAATATAAAGGATACCAAAAACAACCCCGTGTAAAAACAATTCAAGGAGAAATCGAAAAAGTTTTAAAAGCGATCAATCATGAAGAAAAAGTAGATTTGTTTTCTTCCGGAAGAACCGATGCCGGAGTTCATGCCTATGCACAAAAAGCACATTTTGATTTACAAGATGAAATTGATCTTGAAAAACTAAGATTCTCTATGAATCAAATGCTTCCTGCAGACATCTATATTAAAACAATCGAAAAAGTTCGCGAAGATTTTCATGCAAGATTTAATGTAGCAGCAAAAGAATATGTTTATAAAATAAATATGGGAGAATATGACCCAATTTCCAAAGATTATATTTTACAATATAATAAAAAATTAGATCTTGTAGAAATGGAAAGAGCACTTAAATATTTAGAAGGAACTCATAATTTTCGTTCTTTTACCAAAGCAAATGAAGAAAAAGAGGATTTTGTTCGTACCATTATTCAAGCCGATTTACAAAGAGATTATAAAGATGTCAATCTTATTGTTCTATCTTTTTTAGGGACTGGTTTTTTACGTTATATGGTAAGAAATTTGGTTGGGACCTTAATCGAAATTGGCGAAGGAAAAAGAAAAAGCGAAGAAATTATTGAAATTTTACAAAAAGAAGATCGAAGAGTTGCAGGAAAAACAGCACCAGCATGTGGTCTTTATTTAAAAGATGTCGTATATAGGTAGGTGAAAAAATGCGAAAATTATTTGGAATATTAATCGTTTTATACATATTATATTTTACCATTCAATTTTGCACCAATTTTTTTAGTACATCTCAAAAAAACACTTATGTAATTTCAACCAAATATGGAGATTATCAAATTAAAGAAAATTATTATCGAGGAATGAAAAATAATACCGATCATTATAATTTTGTCATTAACGATACCTTTTCTTTTAAAGTATATGAAGATTTTACAAGACGTGGTCGTATTATTGAAGATCTTAAAGTTTTCAAAGACGATACGTATGAATGTATTTATCCAATTTTTAAAGGAAAAGATCAAGTAATGGATATGATTTGTAAAAGTAAGGATCAAACTAGATTTTATCATACGATGCAAGGTCAAAATAGTGCATTAGATACGTTTGTTTATGATCTTCCAAATTATAGTGTGGATGCTTATAAAGATCAAAAAGATAAAGCTTACACAAGAGGGCTTGCTACTTTTTATCCGAATAATTTAACTGAAAAATTGCATTTAGCAATTAATAGTTATAAAGGAATTTATAACATTCGATTAAATAATGACAAAGAAGTTTCTTTGTTTACAAAAGATATTTACGAACCAAAAATTGCAGCGATCGCGGGAGAATATTACGTTACGGCAAATTATGACGAAGATTATCATTTTACTTCTTTCCTTCGAGTAGATTTAGTGGATAGTAAACAGCAGACAATCGATTATAATGGTGAAATTTCTTATGCATCTACCGTACAAGGAGTTGCCGATAATAAAATTTATCTTTATGATCCAGAAAATCAGAAACAATTAGAAATTGATCCAGAAAAAAGAACGGTAAAACAAATTGCTAGTGGAAATAAAGTTCGTATTTTTAATGGAATCGAATGGGAAGAAAAAGAAATTATGGATGGGAACTATTCTTTTCCAAAAAGTTCAGAGACTTATGCTTATATAAGTCCAGGAAAATATTCTGGACAAAACTATCGGTTCGTAAGTACTTCGAATGGTTATGATGTCTATCGTTCCAGCATTTTAAATCCAGAAATAGAAACGTATTTATTTACAACACCAGCTTTTCGTAATCCAGTAGAACATAAAGGAACGTTATATTTTCTTTCTGGAACTGAGGTTAAAGCCTATAATGATGCTTCTGGACTTCGCACATTAGCTTCTATGAATGAATTTACATTTAATAATTCTTTAAATTTTTATGTTTACAGTAAATAAAAAATGTATCATTTTAATTTTGATACATTTTTTTTAATGATGAAAATGATTTGATTCATATACGTTGGGAATGCTTTAAAAATTCTTCTAAAAAAGAAAGATTTTTGCAAAATAATAGATTTTACTTTTTTACTAATTTCTTCGGTATTGTCTTTTGTAATGGTATCCATGGTATGTTTTAATCTAAAGATTACATTAAAAGAAAAAATAAAATCAAATAGAAAAATAAGAAAAGTAATCAAAGCAATTCCAATTAAAATTTGTGGAGGAATTCCGATTAAGAAATGGTGTAAAGTTGGATAAATGTATTTTAATAAAACAATGGCTAGAACACCAAAAATTATACTATTTCGTAAACAAATTCTTCCATTAAGATTAAAAAATCGATCGGAATAATCCCACCATCTTGCTCGGAATAACTTTTCCATAAGAAAACTGACAAAATATTCAAAAACGGAACAAATCAAAATCGCCATTAAAAATAAAAAAAACAAATTATTTGAAAAAGGCTTTAATAAAAAGATCATGCATAAACTAGCAAGCCCATAAATTGGACAATATGGACCAATCAAAAATCCTCGATTGATCAGTTTGTTTGTCTCTACTAGAATATCGATAACTTCCATGACCCATCCCAAAAAGGATATGATTAAAAAAATTAAAAAACAATAGCTGATTGTATACATCGAACTCCCTCACATCTACTATACCCATTTTACCTTTCTTTTCTTATTTTGTCTATATTTTTTTATAGACTTGTGCTATAATATCGGTATGAAAAGAGCAATTGTTTTATCCGGTGGAGGCGGAAAGGGAGCTTATCAGATTGGCGTATGGAAAGCTCTAAGAAAATTACATATAAAATATCATATTGTAACTGGAACATCGGTTGGAGCTTTAAATGGCGCTTTTATGGTTCAAAAGAATTATTATCGTGCCCTTTATACATGGAATACGATTGATTTTTATCAAATCTTTAACGATATTGAGAAAATCGATGATAAAAAAGATGTTCTTGCGATGTATACCAAAGGTGTCCTTTCTTCTGGAATGGAGATTAAAAATTTAGAATCTTTAATACAAAAAAATATTGATGAGAAAAAGTTTCAAAAATCTTCAATTGATTACGGATTAATTACCTATAATTTAACGAAAAAAAAGCCATTAGCGATTACAAAGAAAAAAATTAAGAAAGGAAAATTAAAAGATTATTTAGTGGCGAGTGCGACGTGTTATCCTTTTTTTAAGAAGAAAAGGATTGATGAACAAGATTTTATTGATGGTGGTATTTATGACAATTTGCCGATTAATTTAGCAATCTCAATGGGAGCAGAAGAAGTAATTGCAGTAGATTTAAAAGCTCCTGGTTTAAAACAAAAAGTAAAAAATAAAGAAGTAAAGGTTATTACGATTAAACCACAAAATCAATTAAGTTCTTTTTTATCTTTTAATAAAGAAGAATCAAAGAAAAATCTTGCTTTTGGGTATAACGATACCATGAAAAAATTTCAAAAATTGGAAGGCAAAAAATATACGTTTTATAAAGGTACTTTGGATAAAAATGATCACCTTTATGGAGAGTTGTTTGTTCAAAATATAGAGTATATTATGAAATTGGATGAGAAAAAGAAATTGAAAAATATAAAACTTGGCTTTTTGTTTTCCAAGGTTTGGGAAGATGAAACTTACCGAAAAAAAGCAATTTCAGATATTCTTGAGTATTTAGCTTCCATGTTTTCTTTACCGGAAGAAAAAATTTATAAATTGTCAACGTTTTATAAACAGTTATCGAAAAATTTGTTTTTAACAAAGAAAAAACAATCGGAACTTTGTTTGCAGTTTTATCAAAAATTTTTAATTTTTCGAGGAAAAAATTTAGATGTTCCACAAATCTTTCTCCATTCGAAAGATTTTGCTGCAGCTTTGTATTTATATACCGTAAATTATGGTGTTTTAAGCGATGATTAACTAGATTTTCTAAAGAGGCGTAGGTTATGCTTCTTTTTTTTTCGCATAAGATGAAATAGGTGATGTCGATGAAAAATGCGATTATGTATTATTATGAATTAGAACCAGAAAAATTAGTGCAAACAAAACAAAATTATCGTTTTTTCATTCAACACCAACTTTATTTTTTTGTTTGTTATAAAGAAACGGAAGAAAAATTGGATGCGATTCAAAGATTATTTGATAAAAATCAATCGTTACAACTTCCTTTTCATAAAATTATTTCGAATATTCATGGAAAAAAGCTAACAATGATCGATCAAAATGCTTATGTTTTACTTAAGGTTGTGACAAAGAAAAGAGAAATTCATTTATATGATTTGTATGCTTTTTCTAATATACATTTGATTGGTATGGAAAAATCTTTGAATCATCAAAATTGGAATTTGTTATGGTCGAAAAAAATTGATTATTTGGAATATCAAATGAGTCATTTTGGATTAAAATATCCGTTAATTAAGCAAAGTTTTGCGTTTTTTGTAGGTCTTGCAGAAAATGCGATTAGTTATGCCAATTATATTGATCATTCGGATGTTTCTGTTGCACATCAAAGAATTTATGATCATATGACGACATTTGAATTTTATAATCCTTTATCTGTGATCCTTGATTTAAAAGTAAGGGATGCTGCAGAATATTTTAAAGTGAAAATTTTTCATTCGTTTTTGTCTTTTCATGAAATTGAATATTTTCTTCATTATTGTATTTCAAAACAGGATTATTTGGCTTTTTATTGTCGGATGTTGTTTCCTACTCCTTATTTTGATCTTTTTGAAGATATTGTGATTGATCAAAAAGAGGAGAGAGAAATGCAAAAATTTTTAGAAAAAAAAGATACTTATTTAAAGTATCTAAAACAAATTTATTTTTTTATTGTAAAAGAAGTATATATTCCGAAAATTGATTGGATAATAAATATAGAAGACTAAATAGAATCCCATTCGTCTTGTGAAATATTTATAACTTTTTCTACTTCTGGTACTTCGGATTGAATGGCAGCTTCAATCCCATCTTTGATTGTTAAATCGAGCATTTCACAATTTGCACATGCACCAAGCATATGAATGTATACAACGTGATCTTCGTATTTGATAAATTCAATATTTCCACCTTCACTAATTAAAAATGGTTTTAATTCTTCAATTACTTCTTTAATTTTGCTTTCTTCCATTTTATCACCATTTGTTATTATAATGGATTTTAGGGGGAATGTAAAGAAAATTTTGTTGAATTTAAATCTTATGATATAATAGCATTAGAGGTGTACCAAATGTCAAAATATAAAATTGGAAAGATTGTGAGGGGACATGTAACTGGAATAACAGATTATGGTATTTTTGTATCTTTAGATGAATATTATAGTGGTTTAATTCATATTTCTGAAATTTCTCATTTGTATGTTAAGAATGTTGCTGATTTTGTAAAAATAGGGGAAGATATTTATGTTGAAATTTTAGAGGTTAATGAAAAGGAAAATCAATTACGGTTAAGTATTAAAAATATTAATTATAAAATTCCTCGTGATCGAAAAAAGAAAAAAATTGTGGAAACTCCGTTAGGGTTTCGAACTTTAGAATATCGATTACCTATCTGGATAAAAGAAACGCAAAAAAAATGTAACTATTCAGACTATGACACACAAAAATAAAGAGTAATTATATAAAAAATTGCTCTTTTAGTTTGCAAATAATACTTTATTTTCAAATATAGCATGAATAGCTTCAAAAGGATTTATATTTCTTTTGATAGATGTTTTTATGATTGATAAGGCATCGGCAAAATCTTGTGCAACTTTTATACTTCTAAATCCACCCGATATTTTAGTTTTATTTTTGAATATTCTTAAATCCCTTTCACTTAAGTTATCATCAAAAGGTACTTTAAAATTTTCTATAAAATACAAATGATTTTGCTTATATTTTACCAATCTATTATATAATGGTTTAGCTTTTTGTATTCTATAATATGAAGATTTTATTTGCTTGTTTTCTTCTTTGGCTAGTTTTAGGATTTTATCATATTCATTTTGATATTCTTTTACTTTGTCATCAGAAAATCTTGTTAATCCATACTCTATTGCTATCTTTCTTGTATTATTCATTCTAAAGATGAAATCATACATTAAAAGTGGCCATTTTGTATCTGGTATATTTTCCATAAGTTCCATTAAATATCTTCCTAAATGAATGTTACATTCATAATTTTTACTTCCATAACTATACAAAGTAGTATCATGATCTCCCATTATTCCACCACAAAATTTCGGAAGGATATTATCTTCTTTTATTGGATTATGTCCTTTATTTTTATGAACTTTATAAACTACATTCCCTTCATTACTATAATTTCTTATATATAATTTTTTCTTATTGAATTTTGTTCCTGTTTCATCAGTAAAACCGGTTGTTCCATTTAAAAAATTATTCTCTAAATTTCTTATGGTTTCTTGGCTTTTCTTTCCAAATTCTTTTACGAAATTTACGAGTGTCCCATTACAAATATTATAAACGTTATTTGTTACCACACGAAAGAAATCACTTAATCTATCATAAGCGATTACATTATAACAACCTAAATGGATGGATAATGTTTTTATACTGTTTCCATATGTCACATCTGTATAAAATTCCTTTGGTAATTTTTCTTTAGAGTTCTTATTATACTTGAATATATGTTTTTCAATATATGGTCTAATTTCTAATTCATATCTATATTTTACTAAAGGTTCTTTCGAGGAATTTCCTTTTATTGTATGAATAATTTCTCTTACTTCAATTTTGTTTTCATCAATTAATTTCTCGACATCTTTTTTACTTAAATTATGTCCTTGATGATTGTACTGCCCACCAGGCTTTTTACCTGTTTTCGTTCGATAATTATATAAATTTGCTCCTGTTTTCTTTTTAGGAGTAACAATATTAGTTGATGATGGTTTACTAGAATTTTTACTGTTTTTATTATTTTGATTTTTTAATCTATCTATTTCATTTAATAATAATTCAATTTTCTTTTCTTTTTCTTGGATAGTTTTGTTTAGTTTTTCAATTTCTAAATTTAAATTATAAATAGTTAGAGATTGAGTCTTATTTTCTTTTAATAAAAAATCTAATTTTTTATTTAGTTTTTCAAATTCATTAAATAAATTTGCTTGATAATTTGTTGTTCTTCCCATTTATAATCACTATCCTTAAGCTATTTTTATTTTCTCATATTTTATCAAAAAAAGCAGCTATCTTTACGCTACTTTTGACATTTATTTTTATTTTTTATTATCTATAGTCTGAATAGTTACAAATAATCCACATTTTTATAAAAAACTCTTGACAAAATTATATAAAAACAATAAAGTATATATCAACTTGTTGGAGGTGTATTGATTTATGATTGAAAGTGTATATAAAAAGAATTCTATTTTCAAAGAATTTTCGATTTTAACTTATACTACAATTAAAGCTATAAATTATAATAATATTTTTAGTTTAGATTTATCATCACAATCTGACAATATGAATTTCAAATCGGTGGTTAAAAAATAGCGATTGTATTTTTTAGCCACCCTTTTTGTTAGATAGTGTGAAAAGTTTTATGGAAAACAAGATACACTAGACAAAAATGATGTTAAGATGAAAATCTTGATATAAAACTATCAAAAAAAGATAGAAAAATGATCTTTGACAATAGAATTAATAAAAAAAGGTATGATGAAAACAAGTTAAGAATAATATTTTTAAAAAATAATACTTAACAATAAATGTCAGAATATTTATAACCAAGATTTAAAAGTTCAATCCATTTATTAGGCATATTAGAAATACCATTTAGTTCATCCAGTTGTACTGGAGTATTCCAGTTAAGAG
>CALVWH010000004.1 GCA_944364705.1 uncultured Bacilli bacterium
AATCATACTTCCTTTTTTAGACATTTCTAAAATAACTTCTTTAAAAAGTTCCACATTAAATGGATCGAGTCCGGAAAATGGTTCATCTAAAATTAAAAGTTTTGGCTCATGTAAAATAGCCATAATAAATTGAATTTTTTGTTGATTTCCTTTCGATAATTCTTTAATTTTTTTATCGATATATTCTTCTACACCAAATCGTTTTAACAAGCTTTCTAATCGGTTTAAAATCTGCTTATTGTTCATACCTTTTAAATTTCCATAAAAATAAGCTTGCTCTCGTACCGTAAGCTTTGTTAATAAACTTCTCTCTTCCGTTAAGAAACCAATGGAATCGCTAACGGTATAATCAATTTTTTTCCCATCTAAGGTAATGATCCCTTCGGTTGGTTCTAAAAGACCCATAATCATACGAAACGTTGTTGTTTTTCCGGCACCATTGACCCCTAACAAACCGAAGATTTCTCCTTTCTTAACTTCAAAAGAAAGTTGATCTACAGCTTTAAAATTTCCATAATATTTTGTTACATTTTCTACTCTTAGCATACCTTCACCTTCTGTTTTCTTTAAAATATGTAGCATAAAGTTCTTCGCCAGTAATATGTTCTGACTTATAAAAAGCTTGTTTTTTTCCATCATATTGATAGACATGAATATTTTCAAACATTTTTAGCAAAGGAGAGGCGATTTTTAAAGACTCTTTTTGTTTTTGCGTAATGTCTTCTGGTACAAAATAAATCGCTTCTCTACCCATCATAAAATAAGATAGTTGTTCATATTTCGTAACATCCATCCATAAAATATTGTTTTGTTTTTGACATATTTTTAAAATTTCTTCTTTTTGATCGGTTTTAAAAAAATGTCGAAAGAGGGATAAAGGTCCCTCTTTTTTTTCTTCTTGCCAAGAAGGATAAAGTTTCCCTTCTGGGGTAATAAAGAAAGAAATTTCTTCCTGTTTTTTTGCTGATTCTAAATCCATTTTTTCCAACTCCTATTCCTATTATACAATAAATTTTATGTCATCTCAATTGTTTTCTTACAAATATTATAAACGATTGGATAGTAAAATCCTTTTTTTCTTGTTTTTTTGAATTTTTTTATTCTAAAGATTTGATTTTTTAGGAAAAAAAAAGAAATTTAAATGATTAAATTTCCTTCTTCCATAATGGTTATTTCTTCTCCTTTTTTGGTTGTTGCAACAATTTTCATTGTAGCATCCCCAACCATAAAATCAACATGAATTAACGATTGGTTTAATCCTTTTTCGAAAAGTTCTTCTTTTGACATGGTTTTTCCATTTTTGATGCATTCACTGAAACTTTCTCCGATCGCTAAATGGCAAGAAGCATTTTCATCGAGTAATGTTTCTTCAAAAACAATTCTTGAATTAGAAATTGGGGAATCGTAATCAACCAATGCACATTCTCCAAGATATGGAGCATTTTCATCCATTTTTATCATTTCTTCTAACATTTCTTTCCCATTTTCTGCTTCGATAGAAACGACTTTTCCTTCTTGAAATGTAAGGTGAAAATGATCGATAAAAACACCGTTATATAAAAGTGGTTTTGTGCTATAAACAATGCCTTCGGTTTTGTCTCTTTGCGGAGATGTGAAAATTTCTTCGGTTGGCATATTGGCAATAAATTCTCCATCTTTCGCACTAGCCCATACATAATCTTCTGGTAAGTAAATTGTTAAATCGGTCCCTAAATCGTTGGTATAATGTAGTTTTTCAATTTGCATTTCGTTTAATACGTTTGTTTTTCTTTCGATTTCTTCTAGTTTTTTGTCCCAGAATTTTCCCGGATCTTCTTCATAGATACCACAAATTTTAAAAATAGTATCCCATAGTTTTTCGAAAGCATTTTCTTCATGAAATAATTCTTTTGCCCAAGGTTCATTTGGTACTGCAAAAATACACCAAGGGATTTCCCCTTTGTTTTGTCTTTCCCGATAAAGGCTAATTTGTTTTTGTAATTTGGTATTTAATTTACTTAATTTTTTGGGATTGACATCGTCCATAAGATGTGGAATTAAGGAAACAATATGGGCAAAAGCAGCATCTTTTTTCGCATATTCTTCCCAAATGCTACGGTTAAAACAAATATGATTTTCTAAATTTTCTTCATCACTTAATAGAAGTTCTCTTTGTTTTTCTTTGTCTTCGACTTTTAAATAAATATCGGTAAGTCCCATGGTTTTTGCTTCTTCTTCTAAAAGTTTCATAAAATCTTCTACATGGGTATATCCAGTAATCATTAAGGGTTGATCTTTTTTTACTTTTAAACAATCTTTTAAGATAAATCTCGCATATTTTCGTTTGGTTTCGTTCATATTTTTCCTTTCTAAAAAAGTAACTATAACATAGCTACTTCTCTTTTTTGTTCTTGTATTTGTTTTAAACAATCTAAACGCATCGTTTCTAAAACCTCTAAATTTCCAAAATTTCTTTCTTGATTTAAAATTTCTCCATCTAAAATTAAGGATTCAAAACAGTCTCTTGCTTGTTCTGGTTTTTTTGAAAGATCGGTTTGCATAAGTAAAGAAACGATTTCGGATAATCTACTTTGTTCTTCTCTATTTTGTACTTGATATTCATAATTCATCATATCGGTTATTTTTTTGGTTGTTTCTAGGGAAAGACCGGCTTCTTCTAAATAGGCTAAATAAAGGCTTGGATCGTTTTGTTCATATACTTGAAGAGCTTTGACGTCTCCCATAAGTTTTGCTAGACAGTTGGTAAGCATTTCGTTGGTTAGGTCTCTTTCTTCTTCGTTTCCTGCGAAATTGTTTGCTAAAATGCTAGTCATTCCAGAATGGAAAGCAAAAAGCATCTGGTTTGGATCTTTTTCATTTAAGGTTCCCATATCTAAGATAGCTTTTGTAACTTCATAAGGAAGATTTTTTTCTTCTTGAATGGCTTTTTCGTTTAATTGTAATTTATTTTCTTGATATTGATAACGAAGACTTTTGTTACTAATTTTATCGTTAATTGTTTCGTATGTTACGTTTTCTAATCTTTGTTCTAATAAAGGAAGCGATAATTCAGAAAATTTATTTTGAATTTTCTTTGATTGCTCTTTTAAATATTCTTTTACATCCATGGATAATTCTTGATTTTGTTTTATCATTTTTATCACCATATTCATTATATCACAAATTCTTTTTTTTGTCACTTTCTTTACACTTTTATTGTTTCTTTTACACTTTCAATCCATACGGTTTCTTCTCCACGCATCATGGCTTCTAAGATTTGGTTTTCGATTTTATCTTTGATTACTTTTTCTATTTTTCGAGCGCCAAAAATTTCATATTCGCTTAAAGGAATCAATTCGGAAATGATTTTTTTATTGATTTTAACGAATGGATATTTTTCTTTTACTTTTTTTAGTTCTTTGGAAATGATTTGACCAATGGATGTTTCGTTTAAAGATTCAAAGGCAATAGTGGCATCAATGCGATTGAGAAATGGTAGTTCAAAATTTTCTTGAAGATTATTTTTCTTTTGTTTTTGAAAGCCAATATGATTTTCTAAAAATCCTACATTAGAGGTCATAATGATGGTTACATGATCAAAACGAACTTCGTTTCCTTTGGTATCCGTGAGTTTGCTATCATCTAAAATTTGATAAAATAGATTTAAAACAGCTGGATGTGCTTTTTCGATTTCATCAAGAATTAGAACCGAATATGGCCGGTCTTTAATTTCTTCGGCAATGGTTTTCGCGTTCTCATATCCAACATATCCTGGAGGAGAACCAATAAATTTACTGATGCTATGGCTTTCGGAAAATTCGCTCATATCTAATTTGATGGTATTTTTTTCACCGACTAAGCTTTTCGCAAAAGTTTTTGCTAGACAAGTTTTTCCTACACCAGAAGGACCAGTAAATAAAATGGAATGACATTTATGATCGGTATATCCTAACTTCATTTTGGTGGCTAATTTAAGTAAGGCATGAATTGCTTCTTCTTGGCCTAAAATGGTGTTTTTTAAATCTTTGGATAATTTTTCAATAACTTTTTTATTATCTTTTAAAATTTCATAAATTGGTATTTTGGTTTTTTCATGAACAACGAGTGCTAAATCTTTTAAGGTAACTTTTTTTTCCATTTTGTGAATATGGTGAAATAGTGTATTACATTTTCCTTCAATTTTATTTTCTTCTTCTTTATAAGAGGATGCTTTTCCAAAATCGTTTTGTAAAATGGCTTCTTTTTTCTTTTGTATAATTTTTTTTTGTTTTTTTCTAAGTTCTTGATATTGTTTCATACTGGTGGTTTCTCGAAGACCAACTCTTGCACAGACTTCGTCTAAGAGATCGATGCTGCGGTCTGGTTCTCTTCGATCATACACATATTTTTTCGATAATTCCATGATTTTTTCGATTAAGGAATCGTCCATTTTTACATGATGATAATTTTCGTAGATTGGTTTTAATCGAAGAAGGATTTCGGTAAGTTCTTCTTTTGATGGTTCTTCTACAAGAATTTTTTGAAATCTTCGTTCTAAGGCTTTATCGGTTTCGATGAATTTTTTGTATTCTTCGATGGTGGTTGCTCCAATACAGCGAATTTTTCCTCTTGCTAGTGCGGGTTTAAAAATATTGGAAGCATCAATCGCTCCTTCGGCTCCTCCAGCACCAACTAACGTATGTACTTCATCAATAAATAAAATAATGTCCTCGTTTTCTTCGCATTCTTTTAAGATTTTACGAATTCTTTCTTCAAATTCTCCACGGTATTTTGTTCCGGCAACCGCACTTGCCATGTCTAAAGAAAAAATTTTTTTCCCTTTTAAAAATTCTGGAACTTCGTCTTCTTCTATTTTACTTGCGAGTTTTTCTACCAAAGCGGTTTTCCCACATCCGGCTGCTCCAATGAGTAAAGGATTGTTTTTATTTTTTCTAGATAAAATTTCCATCATTCTTTGAAGTTCTTTTTCTCTTCCAATAACAGGATCAAAGAGATTGCTTTTTACTTTTTCGTTTAAGTTAATTCCTAATTCTTCGAGGACTAATTTTTTTCCTCTTTTTCCTTTTTTATTGATTAATTTGAAGGAAAATTTTTGATACCATTGTTGTACATCAATTTTCATTCCTAATAAAATTCGAACGGCTACTCCTTCTCCTTCTTCTAAAAGACTAGAAAATAAATGATGAATGGTTACGTTTCCATTGTTGTTTTCTTTACTATCTAATACGGCATTTTCTAAAATTCGTTTTAAAAGTGGTGTATATAAGAAATATTCACATTCTTTTTCACCCACTCCTAAAATATGAATCACTTCTTTCCGAAAGGTTTCGTAAGTAACTTCTTCTTTGATTTCTTCGGAAATAAGATTCTTATCTTTTAAAATTGCGAGCAACAAATGTTCACTACTAATATAGGGATGTTTTAAATCTTTCATTTCTTTTTTTGCTAGATTTAAAACTCTTCTTGCATCTTCCGTAAAATTTCCAAACATGTTTTCCTCCTTTTTCTATTTTGATTGATTTGTTTTTATTTATACAAAATTAAAGCAGAAAAGCAATAAATTTGTTCTTCTGAAAATATACTAACGCTGACACTATATTTTATGTCAATGATTTCCATTTCATCGTCTAAAAAATTATTAATTGCTTCTTCTAAGTCTTTTTCATGACTTTCATCAAATACTTTTACTTTCATTTTTCCCACCCATTTTAGTATAAAAAAAGAAAAAAGATAATTGTGTCGTTTTTCTTCCCCAAAAAAAAGAATCCATATTTTTGGATTCTTTTCAAAGTTCAATCAAATATACGTTTTCTTTAACTTGATAGATTACAATCACCTTCGACATATTTTTTTATGATTTGTTCTCTTTCACTTTCTGTTTTTATCGCACACCAAGAATCATTATGAATCGCATAGGAAATGGTTCCTTCTTGATTAACAATAATTTTTCCTGCTTCTTCGCTTCCACCTTCTAATTTTAGAACTTCTTTTGTTTTTAAATTAATAACATCTCCACGTTCTACTTGATAAGTGATCTTTGTAAAATCTTTTTTTGCACTATCTAGTTCTACTGCCCGAACAATTCCATCCACACTATCAGCAAAAGCATTTTTCTTTCCGTCGTTTAAGTAATGTAATACAATTGGAACAGAAATCATCGCAAGGACTCCAATAATCACTAATATTGCAACCAATTCCACTAATGTAAATCCGTTTTTTTTCATAAATACCCCTACCTTTATCTTTATTTATTGTATCTTTTTTTATAAAATACGTCAAGATATGACTCTTTTTAAAAAGGCATTTTAAAATTTCCATTTTGCATTTTTTTCATCATTAATTTCATTTGTTCAAATTGTTTTAATAGGCGGTTTACTTCTTCAACACTACGTCCAGATCCTTTGGCAATGCGAATTTTTCTAGAGGCTTTTAAAACTTCTGGATGTCTTCTTTCATAAGGGGTCATAGATAAAATAATGGCTTCAATATGAGCAATTTCTTTGGGATCAATTTTGACGTTTTGGAGTCCCATTTTTCTTGCTCCTGGAATCATTTTGATTAAATTTTCTAAAGGTCCTAGTTTTTTGATTTGTTTAAATTGTTTTAAAAAATCTTCTAAATCAAATTTTCCTTTTTGCATTTTCTTAGCTAAATTTTCTGCTTCTTTTTCATCCATAACCGATTCGGCTTTTTCGATCATAGAAAGAAGGTCACCCATTCCTAAAATACGATTTGCCATTCGGTCTGGGTAAAAAGGTTCTAATCCATCTAATTTCTCACTAGTTCCAATAAATTTAATTGGCACATTGGTTAAATGCCGAATGGAAAGAGCAGCTCCTCCTTTGGTATCTCCATCTAATTTGGTTAAAATGGCTCCTGTTAAGGATAACCGTTCATGAAAGCCGGTAATCACGGAAATCGCATCTTGTCCGGTCATACTATCGATAACTAAAATGGTTTCCATCGGATGAACTTCCTTGGTTATGTTTTCTAATTCTTCCATTAATTGTTCGTCGATATGAAGACGACCTGCCGTATCAATTAATACATAATCGTAATGATTTTCTTTCGCATACGTGATTGCATGTTTCGCAATGTCTACCGGATTTTGTTTTCCTTCGGAATAAACTTCAATGTTTAATTCTTTTCCTAATTGTTTTAACTGATCAATTGCTGCTGGACGATAGACATCACAAGCAACTAATAATGGTTTTTTCTTATATTTCTTTCGTAAAAGATTAGCTAATTTCGCATTCGTTGTTGTTTTACCAGAACCCTGAAGACCAACAAGCATTAAGATGGCTGGATTTCCTTCTAAATTTAGTGGTTTTGCATCACCACCTAAAAGTTCTACAAGTTCGTCTTTTACAATTTTTACAAAAACTTCTCCTGGTTTTAGACTTTTCGCAACTTCTTCTCCTAATGCTTTTTCTTTTACTTTGGCAATAAATTCTTTTACTACTTTATAATTTACATCGGCTTCTAACAATGCTAAACGAATTTCTCTAGTAACTTCACTAATGTTTTCTTCCGTCAATTTTCCATAACCTTTGATTTTATCCATCGCATTTTGAAGACGTTCTCCTAAACTTTCAAACATGGAAGTGCTCCTTTCTTTAAATTACGTAAGAATCTTCTAAAGAAAATTCTACATTTTCTTCGATCCAAGCTTTTCTTGGTTCTACTTTATCTCCCATAAGAATGCTGACACGTTTTTCTGCTAAAGCAGCATCTTGAATGGTTACACGTATTAAACTTCTTTTTTCTGGATCCATGGTTGTATCCCATAATTGTTCGGCATCCATTTCTCCAAGTCCTTTATATCTTTGAACTTTTAATTTATTTTTACATTTTGCTGTTATTTCGTTTTTTTCTTCATCGGTATAAGCATAATATTCTTCTTTTCCATTATAAAGTTTATATAATGGAGGCATCGCAATATAAAGATGACCTTCTTCAATTAATGGTTTCATATATCGATAAAAGAATGTCAGAAGTAAAATTTGAATATGTGCTCCATCGACATCGGCATCGGTCATAATAATGATTTTATCATAGTTGGATTCTTTTACATCAAAGTCGCTACCAACTCCAGCCCCTACCGTATAAATAATGGTATTGATTTCTTCATTTTTTAAGAGTTCTTCCAACTTTGTTTTTTCGCTATTGATAACTTTTCCACGAAGTGGCAAAATAGCTTGATATCTTCGATCTCTACCAGTTTTCGCAGATCCTCCCGCAGAATCTCCTTCGACTAAAAATAGTTCGTTTTTGGAAGGATCTTTTCCAGAAGCTGGCGTTAATTTTCCACTAATTAATCGTTCTTTTTTGGTTCGATCTTTTCCCATTCTAGCAGCGTCTCTTGCTTTTCTTGCTGCTTCTCTTACCATTTTACTTTTGACCATTTTCTCCATTAAATCGGTTGCGATTTTTTTATTTTCTTCTAAGAAAAAAACAAGTTTTTCGGAAACAATATTTTCTACGATCGTACGAGCAATTGGTGTCCCTAATTTTCCTTTCGTTTGTCCTTCAAATTGAAGTTTATCTTCTGGTATTTGTAAACTAACAATTGCGGTTAGTCCTTCTCTCGTATCGGGACCTTCTAAGTTTTTATCTTTGGCTTTTAAAAATCCGTTGTTTCTCGCATAATCGTTAAAAACACGAGTTAAAGCGGTTTTAAATCCTACTTCATGAGTTCCTCCATCGTTTGTTTTTACATTGTTTACAAAGGAAATTAAATTATCGGAATAAGTATCGGTATATTGAAAAGCAACGTCAACAACAATTCCATCTTTTACTCCTTCGAATTGAACAACCGGATGTAAAATTGTTTTTCCTTCGTTTAAATATTCGATAAAGGCTTTAATTCCGTTTTCGTAATAATAAACTTCTTTTCTTCCATCTTTTTCATTTTCAATTTCTACGGTTAATCCTTTAATTAAAAAAGCACATTCCTGCATTCTTTCACAAATCGTTGTAAAAGAAAACGTTGTGGTTTGAAAAATTTCATCGTCTGGAAGGAAACGAACTTTGGTTCCAGTTTTGCTTGTTTTTTCTAATTTGGTTAATGGTTTATCTAACGTTCCGCCATCTTTAAAACGAATGCTGTAATGATATCCTTCGGTCCGTATGTCAACTTCCATCCATTTACTTAAGGCGTTGACAACGGAAGCTCCAACTCCGTGAAGTCCTCCGGAAACTTTGTATCCACCTTCTTCAAATTTTCCACCGGCATGCAAAACGGTGTAAACAACTTCTGGAGTGGTTACTCCACTTTCATGCATTCCAACGGGAACTCCTCTTCCTTCATCTTCTACGGATACACTACCATCGGTATGTAAGATGATTTTTATTTTTTTTCCGTATCCATTAATGACTTCATCTACGGCATTGTCGACGATTTCCCATACCAAATGATGAAGACCTCTTTTATCGGTTGATCCAATATACATTCCTGGTCTTTTGCGAACGGCTTCTAATCCTTCTAAGATTTTAATTGACTTTGCATTATATGTCATGTTAATCACCATGTATTATTTTATCAAAAAAAAAAGAAAAGTACAAACTTTTCTAGATGAAAGATATTCTTTTTTGAATTCGATCTTTTCCTAATAGTCTTAATATTTCATATAGATCTGGTGTCATATTGCTTGTAGTTACACTGACACGAATAACGGTAGAAATGTCTGCTACGTTTCCTTTGTATGCTTCGGGATTTTTTTTGTATTCTTTCATGTCGGAAGCGTATCCAAGTTCTTCAGTTAATTCTTTTACTTTGGAAAACCAAGTATCTTTATCGTCTGTTTCTTGATAGTATTTTTCAAAATATAAGGTTATGATCTTTTTTATTTCTTGTTTATCGGTTATTTTCTGATAAAGATATTGTTTTTCTTTGGCAAAGAAAAGTTCATCATACATATACCAAATTTGTTTTTTAATATCTTCATAGGCAGCATAATCTTTTCTTGGTTTTTTTTGCTCTCTTTCGATGTTTAAAACTTGAATGGTATACTCTTTATATTTGGTAATTAAATCATAAAATTCTTGATCGAATTCTTTGGTATATTGTAATAGTTTTTCATATAAATCGGTTGCTTTCATTTTACTGATATAATTTTTTGATATGTTTAATAGTTTTTCTAAGTCAAATAAAGATCCACTTAAACTCATTTTTTTAAAATCAAAAGGAAAATCACGATAGGTTTTTTCTGGATTTGCATCTAAATATCCTTCAAAATTTGAGTTTGCTAAAGTCATTAAATAAGTTTTTACGGCTTCGACTGGAATTCCTTTTTTATGATAGTAACTAACGGCTGCTTCTGGATCTTTTCGTTTGGATAATTTTCTTCGGCTTCCATCTTCATCGATTTTCATAACCAATCCCAAATGCGCATATTTTG
>CALVWH010000005.1 GCA_944364705.1 uncultured Bacilli bacterium
AATTTTTTGAACAAGTAGATTCCTATTCTAAAATGTTTTCTAGTTTAGGAGTAAAAAAGGGTGATCGGATTATGAAATTAGTTCCGAACATTCCAGAAAGTGGGAAAATGTGGTTAGGTGCATCACAAATTGGAGCAGTCTCTGATTTTGCTGATCCAAGACCAGATAGTTTAGATATAAAAGCAAATGCTAAAAAAATCTTAGAATTAATTAAATTCGAAAAAGCCAACTATATTGTTGCTTTAGATAAATGTTATTTAGGAATGCTAAAACCAATTGAGCATGAATTAAAAGAATTAGGAATTCAGCAGATTTTAACCGTATCTGCGACTGATTCCATAACTCTTATGGGAAAAATTGATTATTTGAGAGATGTTTTACAATATCAAAAATTAAAAAATATTCGAATAGGAGCAAACAAAATTCAGCAACTCAAATCCTATGAAGCGGTTTTACAAAAACTAAAAAGTATGAAAACAGAAAACGAATATTACAAAGAAGCAGTAAAAACTTCTCCTTTAGAAATCCTTCGGTGTCAAGATTTATTAAAAGAAACCGAAAACGAAACTTTTACAAAAGTTTATGATCCAGATTTAATAAATTATATCGGTCATACTTCAGGAACAAGTGGAGCAAGACCAAAACCAATTACGTTAACCAATGGAAATCATATTTCCAGTGCAGAACAATTATTTCAAGCTGGAGCAAATTTCCGAAAAGAAGATAAAATTTTACACATTTTGCCATTCTTTTCTCCAATGGGAGCCGATAATAACTATATTCTAAATTTAGCAAGCGGATCCAATAATCTTGAAATTCCAGAATTTGAAATTAACGAAGTTGGATACTTAATTAAAAAATATAAACCAAACGTTCTTTTAGGACCACCATCATGGATTTTAGGACTTTTAAAATGCCAATATTTACAAAAAGAAGATTTATCTTGTATTCACCGAATTATTTACGGTGGGGATGCTATGACGGAAGAAGATATCGAAAAAGTAAATCGTTGGTTAAAAGAACATAACTGCTCAGCGGTTGTAGAAACTGGACATGGAATGAGCGAATATTGTGGTTGTGGATCATATGCTCATAAAACATGGAATAAACCAAATACGATGGGAATTCCACTTCCAGATACCATCTATACGATTGTTGATCCAAATGTTGATGATAAATTAGTTCCTCTTCGTTTTAACGAAAACGAAAAATATTTATCTGGAGAACTTGTTGTATCATCTCCAGCCGTAACTCCTGGAACTTTAGACGGTGAAATTATTGTTCCACATTTTGATTTAGATGGAAACAGTTATATTCGAACAAGAGACTTAGTGAAAATGGATCGAACTGGTGTTTTCTCTTTTGATTCTAGAAAAGATCGTTCTTTTACAAGATTTGATGGTTATAAAGTAAAACCTTATAAAATTGAACAAGCCATCGAAAAAAATGAAAAAGTAAAATATTGCCGAATTGTACAATATTACGATGATAAACAAAGAGGATTTATGCCAATGGCCCATATTGTATTAGAAAATGAAGAACCTTTGTCAAAGGAAGAAAAAGTTGAACTTACAAAAGAAATTGTTTATGAGCAAATTATTAATAATCCAGATATGACATCAAGACAAATTCCAACCAAATTTAAATTTCGTGAAAGCATGCCACTTACGAAAAATAGTAAAATTAATTTCAATGCCCTTATTGAGGAAGGTCTTACTGGAGATGAAATTAATGTAGATATCGCAGAAACAAACTTATCCGTTGGAGAAATAAAAATTTATAGCAATCCATCAAAAATTAAAATGATGAAAAGATAAAAAGAGGTGTATGACAATTGCAAAATTCACAAGGATTTTTAATATTAAATCTTTATGCATTATTGATAATGATCGCAACCAGCATTATTTTCTTTCATAAACAAAGACAAAAAAAAGTAGAAGTGGATACTTATGCAAGATTACTCATAATAACAAACTTAGGTACTCTAAGTGGAATCATTTTAGGACTTTTTGTCAATCCACATATGAATTTTCCAATTATATTCATTGAAATTCTAAATAAAATATATCTTGTATTTTTAATGCTATGGATTATTGTTCTTACTTTTTATACTTTAGCAATCTCTTTAGTTCCAGAGAAAAAAATTCCAACATTAAAAAAAATATTTTATGGTCTTTCTTTTATAAGTGTCCTTCTTACTTTTCTCTTACCAATCGAAGTAACCATGACCGAGCAAAATACCTTAGCTAGCGGATTATCAATTATTTTTTCCTATGCTGTTTTTGCAATTGGCTTTGTAACACAAATCTTTTGTGTAATTCTAGATTATAAAAATGCGAAAAACAAAAAATATGTTCCAATTTATTTATTAGCATTTTTCGGAATCTTTGTTTTAATTTTACAAATGCTAAATCCTAGTTTAAATTACTTAGTAAATCCAGCACTTGTATTTATTACCTTTATCATGTATCATACCATTGAAAATCCAGACTTAAGATTAATTCAAGAACTTGATTTCGCCAAAGAACGTGCAGAAAAAGCAAACCATGCAAAAACAGAATTTTTATCCAATATGTCTCATGAAATTCGCACACCACTGAATGCTATTGTTGGATTTAGTACCGAATTAAAAGAAGACGATTCCATTCGAGAATCCGCAAGAAATGAAATTGAAGATATTATTACCGCTTCCAATAACTTACTAGAAATTGTCAATGGAATTTTAGACATTTCCAAAATCGAAGCAAATAAATTAGAAATTGTAGAAGTTGAATACAATTTCGTAAAAATCTTTAAAGAACTTGTATCCTTAACCGAGGTTCGTATTGGCGAAAAAAACATTAAATTCGAAGCGTCTTATGATCCAATGTTACCTGGAATTTTATATGGAGATGCAACAAGATTAAAACAAATTATTTTAAATTTATTAACCAATGCAGCAAAATATACGAAAGAAGGATATATTTGGTTTAAAGTTAGTACCATAGTAAAAGACGATGTATGCCGTTTGATTATTTCGGTAGAAGATACCGGTATTGGAATTAAACAAGAAAATATTCCCAAATTATTTACAAAATTTGAACGCTTTGATATGAAAAAAAATTCAACCATTGAAGGAACCGGACTAGGTCTTGCGATTACTAAACGATTAGTAGAACTTATGCATGGAAAAATTGTTGTTCAAAGTGTTTATGGAAAAGGATCAAAATTTACTGTTGCGATCGATCAAAAAATTGTAAAAATGGAAAGAGATATCGAAGAAGAAAAAGAAGAAGAAACCATAGAAATTCCAGATTTTTCTTCAAAGAAAATCTTAGTTGTTGACGATAATGAAATGAACTTAAAAGTCGCAAACTTATTTTTAAAAAAATACAAAGTACAAATCGATACCGCCATGAATGGATTTGAATGCATCGAAAAAGTACAAAACAATTCGTATGATTTAATTTTACTGGATGATATGATGCCAAAAATGAGTGGAGGAGAAACTTTACAAAAATTAAAACAAATTCCAGGATTCCATATTCCAACCATTGCCTTAACTGCGAATGCGTTATCCGGAATGAAAGAAAAATATATCAAAGATGGTTTTTCCGATTATTTAGCAAAACCAATCGAAAAAAGAGAGTTAAACCGTGTGTTATGTGATTTTTTAAAAAAATAGAAAGAGGGAAATGTATGAAAGATGTAAATATTTTAATTCAAGGGGGAATTGATGTTAATAAAAGTCTAGAACTTTTTGGTGATATGGAAAGTTATGATGCTACACTAGAAGACTTTTTAAATATGGCACCACAAAAATTAAAAGAATTAGAAAAATATAAAGAAGTTGCCGATATGACCAATTATTCTATTTTGGCCCATTCTTTAAAAAGCGATTCTAGATATTTAGGATTTACTGCTTTAGCAGAAATTTGTTTAAACCACGAAATGAAAAGCAAAGAAAACGATATGGTTTTCGTATACCAAAACTTTGATCAATTAGTAAAAGAAGCCAATCGCATTATTGTATTAGTTCAAAAATATTTAGGAAAAGAAACAAGCGAGGTAACGTTAACAGAAAAAGTCGTAACCGATAAAAGCAAAAAGATTTTAGTTGTCGATGATTCCAACATCATTCGTAATCTCATTACGAAATTCTTCGATAACGAATATGAAGTATTAACCGCAAACGATGGAAAAGAAGCCTTAGAAATTATTAATGCAAACATGGAACATCCATTATACGGAATCTTACTTGATCTATATATGCCAAGCGTTAATGGATTCGCAGTTCTAGAATACTTTAAAAACCAAAATCTATTCTCTAAAATCCCAGTTGCCATTATTACAGGAGACGATTCTAGAGAAACCGTTCAAAAAGTATTTAGTTATCCAATCGTAGACGTCTTAAACAAACCATTTAACGAAAGAGATATAAAAAGAGTTGTAACTTCGATGATTAACTTTCATCAATAGAAACTCTTTTTTTTTTTTTTTAGATATGATATGATACCTTATAAGAAAGAAGGGTTCGTATGTTTGTAGATGAAGCAGAATTAGAAGTAATTGCGGGAAACGGTGGAAATGGATGCATGGCATTTCGAAGAGAAAAATATGTAGAAATGGGTGGACCTTTTGGAGGAAATGGTGGAAAAGGATCCGATATTATTTTTGTCACCGATGAAGGATTAAATACGCTTTTAGATTTGCGATACAAAAAACAAATCAAAGGAGATCGGGGAGAAAATGGAATGGGAAAAGGAATGCATGGAAAAAATGCCAAACCAGTTTATGTAAGAGTTCCTTTAGGGACCATCATTACGGATGCAAACACTCATGAAGTTTTAGCCGATTTAACCGAAAAAAAAGAAGAAGTTTTAATCGCCAAAGGAGGACGTGGAGGAAGAGGAAATATGGCCTTTGCTACCCATGCAAATCCAGCTCCAGCTTTTTGTGAAAATGGAGAACCAGGAGAAATACGAAAAATAAAACTAGAATTAAAACTTCTTGCCGATGTCGGACTCGTTGGTATGCCAAGCGTTGGAAAATCAACGTTTATTTCCATGGTTTCGAAAGCAAGACCAAAAATTGCTGCTTATCATTTTACGACCCTTCATCCAAATCTAGGCGTAGTAAGAACAAATGACCAAAGAACCTTCGTTCTTGCCGATTTACCAGGACTTATTGAAGGAGCATCTTTAGGAGAAGGCCTTGGAGACAAATTTTTAAAACATATTGAGAGAACCCGCGTATTAGCTCACATGATCGATATGAGTGGATATGAAGGAAGAGATCCAATCGAAGATTATTATAAAATCCGGGAAGAATTAAAAGCATTCAATCCTAAAATTTTAGAAAAACCAGAAATTATCATTGCGAACAAAATGGATATGGAAAAAGCAGAAGAAAATTTAAAAAAATTTAAAGAAAAAATATCCGTTCCTATTTATCCAATTTCTGCAATCAAAAAAGAAGGAATTGAACCAGTTTTAACCAAATTAGCCGACCTTTTAGAGCAAATCCCAAAAATGCAAAAAGAAGAAATCAAAAAAGAAAGTCATGTCCTTTATAAATTCGAGAAAAAAGATCCATTTACCATTATCAAAGAAAACGATGTTTGGGTCATTCGCGGCGAAAAAGTTGAAAAATTATTTTTAATGACAAAATTTCAAACCGAAGAATCGGTACGAAGATTTGCTCGTTCATTAAGAAAATTAGGAGTCGATGATCGTTTACGAGAATTAGGTGCAAAAGAAGGAGACACCATTCGCATTTTAGATTACGAATTAGAATATAAAGAATAATTACAGAGAAATCTGTAATTTTTTCAAATATTTTTTTCCTTTTGCATATACTTTATTAGGTGATAATATGGATACTAAGGAAAACTTTAAAAATTTTGTTAAAAAAAATCCTAAATTGATCTCTTATGTCAAAAAAAATGAAATGACTTGGCAAAAATTTTATGAAATTTATGATCTATATGGAGAAGATGAAAATGCTTGGAACGAATACCTTCCAAAAGAAGAAAAAAAAGAAACCGAAGAAAAAGGTGGTTTTGAACAATTCATAAAATCCATTGATCTTAATGGTATTCAAAATGGAATCGAAAGTTTACAAAGAGTTTTAGGGTTATTAGGAGATATTGGAAAACAAAATGTGCCACAGCAAGATACGTATAAACCAAGACCACTATATAAACACTTTGAAGATTAATGACGTTAGATTTACAATTTAAAATCAAAAACAATCCTAATTACCAAAAATATTTAAGAGAACACTCCTATTGGTATAAAGAATTAAATCGTCATCCATCCATATTTCCTACCTTTGAAGAAGAAGTAAAAACAACATATAAATTACGAATGAGTGATCGTTTAGAAAAAATCATGAATACGATGGATATGATTACAAGCATTGTCTCTAGTTTAAAATAAAAAAATCTGATATAATAAACCTGGTGAACAATATGCGTATTATTAGTGGAAAATATAAAGGAAAAACTATTGAAGGATATCAAATTTTAGGAACCAGACCAACCATGGATCGAATTCGGGAATCTTTATTTGCCCAAATCCAAACCTTCTTACCGAATGCTGTTTGCTTAGATTTATTTGCTGGATCTGGATCTTTGGGAATCGAAGCTTTAAGCAATGGAGCTTACTCTTGTACGTTTGTAGACAACAATTCGAAAGTAATTCAAGTGTTACAAAAAAATAAACAAAAACTAAATATTCAAGAACCTTGTCAAATCATAAAACAAGATTATCAAAAATTTCTAAATACCACAAATCAAACATTCGATCTGATCTTTTTAGATCCCCCATACCATAATCTAGAAATAACCAAAGCCATTCAAATCATTGAAAAAAGAAACTTATTAAATCCTCAAGGTCTTTTAATTTGCGAATATGAAGAAGAAGAAATTCTTTGTTCCTATTCTTTATGGAAAGAAAAAAAGTATGGCAGTAAAAAAATAAAAATTTTTCAAAGGTGAAGAAGGTCTTCATCTTTTTTTGTGGAATGATATTTTTGAGGAGGTTTGAGAGTGTTTAAAAAATATCCTTTTGTCAAACAAAAAAATCAAAACGATTGTGGATGTGCTTGTCTTCTTATGATTTTAAGATATTATCATGGAAATATTGCTTACTTTAAAATATCGGAATTATGTAATGAAAACAAAAGAGGAGTACAAGCATATGCTTTGTTAAAAGCAGGAGAAGAATTAGGTTTTTATGCGAGAGGATATAAAGGAAAATTGGAAGAAATACCAGTCAATAAACTACCTGTAATTTTGCATACAACAATAAATACTACCTATCATCACTATATTTTGCTATATGAAATTCAAAAAGATTATGCAATCGTTGCAGATCCAGCATCAAAAATAAAAAAAATAAAAAAATCAGAATTAAAAAAAATCTATAATGAAATTTATTTTGTATTGATACCTCAAAAACTGTTACCCAATGAAAAAAGGTCATTATCCTTAAAAACCTTATATCACTCTTTATGGAAACTTTATAAAAAAGAAATTTTGATTCTAACTTTTTTTACTTTTTGTGTTATTTTCTGTACGGTTTGTACCTCTTACGCTTTTGAAGTTTTTTTAACCACATACCAAACACCATATTTTTTCCATATTTTTATCCTTTTTTTCTTTCTTATTCTGATGAAATCTTTCTTTTCTTTTCTCAAAAACAAAATCATGATTACTTTTGATCGAAAATTAGATTTTAAATTAACAACCGAAGCTTATGAAAAAATTCTTAAACTTCCTTATTCTTATTATCATAATCATACATCAGGAGAAATGACTTCACGAGTACAAGATATTTTTTTAATTAAACAAATGTTACAAAAAATAACGTTTCAAGGATTCTTTTGTCTTTTTCTTTTTCTGATCCTTTTTCTATTGCTATGTATGATTCATTTTACCTTTTCGATGATTACTTTTGTAATGCTTATTTTCTACTTTCTACTTATCTTTTTCCTTACCAAAAAAAGTAGAAGCAACATTCGAAAATATCAGATAAAAAAAGAAGAAATTTTAGAAATTTTATTTGAAGGGGTAAAAAACTATGAAACAATTCAAGGATTACATTTAAAAGAAAAATATCATTTATATTTTAAAGAAAAATATCAAGAGTATTTAATGTTTGTTCAAAAACACGAGCAAGCAATGAATCGTATTTATATCATCAAAGATTTTTTCTTTTCTTTTAGTGAATTATTGATCCTTTTCTTTTACTTCTTATATTTTCAAAGAAATTTTGCTTTTCCAACCTTTATTACCTATTTCTTTTTATATCGATATATAATCGATTTTGTTGGTCAAACCTTAGATGTCTTTTATGATTATCAAGAAGGAAGAGAAGCTTTTGACCGATTAACTGCGATCTTATTTGAAGAAAAAGAAAGTGGTTTTTTGGAAAAACAGATGAAAGGAGATATTTTAGTTTCTAATTTATCTTTTTCTTATTTTGAAGGAGAACCAATTCTACAAAACGTTTCTTTAAAGATCTCTGCTGGAGAAAAAGTAATGATCTTTGGAAGAAGCGGATATGGGAAAAGTACTTTATTTGCTCTTTTGATGCGATATTATAAAGTACCAAGAGGACATATTTTCATCGATCAAGTAGATCTTTGCGATTATACTACGGCTTGTTTAGAAGAAAATATTGTTTTACTTTCGCAAAAGGAATCTTTATTTACTATGACTTTATATCAAAACTTAAAAGCTTTTCAAGAAAAAAAAGGAAAAAGGATTGTAAAAGTAAGTAAAGATTGTCTTTTAGAAGAAGTATTAGAAAAACTATCATTTGGTTATCATACCCCATTAGAAGAAGATGGAAGCAATTTATCTGGTGGACAAAGGCAAAGAGTAATTTTAGCGCGAACGTTCCTTAAGAAAGCAAACATTATTTTAATTGATGAAGGATTTAGTCAAATTGATAAAGAAAGAGAACGCGAAATTTTAAAAAACATTTTTTATACGATGAAACAAAAAACCATTTTAGTCATTTCTCACCGAAAAGAAAATGCGGATTTGTATGATCGAGTGATTACTTTATAAAGGAGTCTTTATGCTTTTTATCATTCAAACATTATTATCTTTGTTTAATATTTTATAAAAGGGGGATTACATGCTACTAGAAAAAAATGAATTGTTAAAAATTCACGGAGGAGGGATTAATACTGGAATTATTCTCGGCATCAGTGCTGGTATTGTGTTTTTAATCGGTGTAATCGATGGATTTATTCGGCCACTTGCTTGCCGATAGGAAGGGGGATACCATGTTAGAAAAAAAAGAATTATGTCTTATTTATGGAGGAAGTATTTCCGGAACGTTAATTAATGCGATTGTGAAAGGGATCAATTCTTTATTAGAACTTGGAAGAAGTGTAGGCAGTGCGATAAGACGAGGATTCTCTGGAAACTTATGTGATTTTTAAAAAAAGGATGAAAAATCCTTTTTTTTGACATTTTTTTGTAAAAAATGAGAGAAAATAAGGTATTTAGAGTTGAATAGAGTGAAAAGTAGTGTTATAATAGGCTTAGCTTTATAAAGGAGGTGTATAGTAATGAATAAGGTAATTGTAAAAGATGGCAAATTAGACGGTGCACTTCGTATATTAAAGCAAAATAACTTAAGAGATAGTTCTTGGAAAAAACTAAGAAGTAGGCAAGAAGGCTATATGAAACCTGGAGAAAAAAGAAGAGCAGCAAAACAAGAAGGTATTAAAAATAGCCATAGAAGAGAACGTATGAATAATAGAGCTTATTAAGAAGCTCTTTTTTAGAAAAGAGGATTTTTTGTGAGACAAAAAATATTTGATGATATTATAAAAGCAATGAAAGAAAAAGATAAAGAAACGCTTTCTGTTTTAAGAATGGTTAAAGGAGCCATTACGTTAGAAGAAATTGACAAGAAAAGAGAGTTAAAGGATGAAGAAGTTCTTTCGGTATTAACCAAACAAGTAAAAACGAGAAAAGATTCTATTGTAGAATTTGAAAAGGCAAATCGTGAAGATTTAAAAGAAAAAACAGAAGCAGAAATTATGATTTTAAATCGTTATTTACCAAAACAATTAACAAAAGAAGAAATGATCGAAGAGGTAAATAAAGCGTTTGAAAAAGTAAATCCAACTGGAAAACAAGATATGGGAAAGATTATGAAAGAATTGTCTTCTTTAAAAGGAAGAGCGGATATGGCGTTTCTTAATGAATGTGTAAAAGATAAATTAGCAGGAATTTAAATTCCTGTTTTTCTTTTGGTTGATTTTTTCAGAATCTATTGACAATAAAGTGCAAAAAATTATAAAATATTTATAGTGTAGAAAACCATAAATCGTCCATGGGAGTGATGAAAATGAAGAAAAAAGGATTTACGTTAGTGGAATTACTAGGTGTGATCGTGATCTTAGTTTTGATCATGCTTTTAGTGTTTACAACATCTAGTAGTGTGTTTAAAAGAAGTAAAAAGAATCTAGATAAAGAAACGTTAAATTTAATTTATGCAGCGGCAGATAGTTATGTAACGCAGAATGTAGATTCTTATCCAAAGACGGAAGGAAGTACGTATTGTTTGAGTTTAAATACGTTAGTAAATGAAGGATTATTACCAGAGGATTTAAAACAATATGTCGAAGATGAAGATATCCCATTATCAAGAACGGTATCGATTACGGTGGATTCTAAGAAAACCTATACGTATGATTTTGATCCAAATAAAAATGTATGTGATGTATCGGTAACATTAAAAGCAGAAACGGTAACTTCAAGAGAAGAAGTACCAAGTGGAAGTACGGTCGCAGAGCCAGTAGAAATAACGTTAGAGACCAGTAATGAAAGTGGAACGATCTATTATTGTATGACTAGATTAAACAAAGGAACGGAAGATCCAAATAAAACATATAGTTGTAATCCCAATATAGAATATACAAGACCATTTACGTTAAATACAGAGGGTGTTTACTACATTAGCTATATGTTAAAAGAAGGAAGCAATAATAGTACGATTGAAAATTATAAAGTAACGTATGATAAGAGTGCACCAAAATTAGTGATGAAACTGTATAAATCTGCAGATACGTCAAATTGGACGGAATATACGGAAGATACATGGACGAATGAAAATGTTAAAGTAGATTTGAGTGAATCTACTTCAAGTACGGACTTTTCAAAGAAGATCAAAATTGAAGGTGCTCTAGGAAGTATTTATAATGGAATTCAAAATGTCAGTGATGCTGGATATATTTTAAGTCAAAGTGGAAATTATAAGATTACAGGAATTTTGGAAACGGAAAGTGGGTTAAAAACAGAATCAGAGAAACCAAGTACGGTAAAGATCGATAAAGAAGCACCAGAGATAAAAGAAGTAAGTGGAAATCCAAGCAATTGGACGAATCAAGATATTACGTTAACGATCGAAGAAGCAAAAGATACGGTATCAGGGTTACAAGAAGAAGCGTATAGTTTTGATGGAGGAAGTACATGGCAAAAAGGGAATACGAAAAGTTATGGAAGCAACACAACAGTAAAAGTAAGAGTAAGAGATATTGCAGGAAATATCTATGAACATAAAGATGTAGTAATTAATCGTATCGATAAAGATAAACCAGTCTTAGAAAGTAGTTTAGAACCAAGTGGATGGA
>CALVWH010000006.1 GCA_944364705.1 uncultured Bacilli bacterium
TAGTTAATTTTTCAAATTGTATAAATAAAGATTTGTATGATATGTATCAAGATATTCCAGCTGAAGAAACTGGTTCGATTAATAAGTTATATGATGTTGACTATAAAAAATTCACAGAAATTTGTAATGACATGATGAATGAGGAAAATAAAATAAATAAAGAAATTAACACTACTACAAAAAGGTACATTTTATTTGCTGGAAATAGACCTATTGGCGAAGTTGGAATAAGGACTACTTTGAATGATTTTTGGGTTAACAAAGGAAGCCAAATATATTATAAAATAAGAAAATCTGACAGAAAAAAAGGTTATGGTAATATTATTTTAAAATTAGCACTAAAAGAAGCAAAAAAAATGGGATTTAAACAAATTAGAATAAATTGTGATAATAATAATATACCATCTAAAAAAGTAATAATGAATAATGGTGGACAAGTAAATATTGCAAATTATAAAACTAAGGAAGGGTTTAGTTCAAGCTATATAATTTTATTAGATGAAAAATAAAAGAAAAATACTGAATAATATAAAAAATATAATATCAAATATTCCAAATACAAAAATTAATAATTATATGGAATTAGAAAATTTTAGTGGATATATTATAAAATTAAAACGAAACATTATATATAAATCCTATAAAAATCAATTGAAAGAATAGAAAAAAAAGCGTATAATAAAATTGGAAAAGAGGTAAGAAAATGAAAATCATGTCAATTAATGCTGGTAGCAGTTCTTTAAAATTTAGTCTATTTGATATGGATACAAAAGAATTAATTGCTTCTGGATACTTTGAAAGAGTAACGTTACCAGGAAGTTTTTATAATATAAAATACCAAGGAGAAAAAATTCACGAAGATGTCGATATGCCAAATCATACCGTTGCTGTTGAAGTTTTATTAGATCGTTTAATCAAACATCATATTGTAAATTCTTTAGAAGAAATTGGTGCGATTGGGCATCGTTTGGTTCATGGTGCAGATAAATATAACCATTCAGTAATCATTACCGATGAAGTTGTGGAAGATTTGAAAAAATATTCTTCTCTAGCACCTTTACATAATCCTGCCAATATTTTAGGAATTGAAGCGGTTAAAAACGCTTTACCAGAGGTTCCAATGGTCGGAGTTTTTGATACCGCCTTTCATCAAACGATGAAGCCATCTGCATATATGTATCCGGTACCATTTTATTGGTATACCGATTACCAAGTAAGAAAATATGGTTTCCATGGAACAAGTCATTGTTATATTAGTAAACAAATTTCTAAGATTTTAGGAACAGATCATTATAAAGCAATTATTTGTCATTTAGGTAGTGGAGGAAGTTTATCTGCCGTTAAAGATGGAAAATGTGTCGATACTTCTATGGGATTTACCCCACTTGCTGGAATTATGATGGGAACTAGAAGTGGAGATGTTGATCCTTCCATTATTACATATATGGCAGAAAAAGAAGGAAAAACCGCAGATGAAATTGTCAATGATTTAAACAAAAAATCTGGATTTTTAGGACTTACAGAAAAATATAGCGATTTTCGTGATGTATATGCTGGTGTAAAAGCAGGAGATGAAAAATGTAAACTTGCTTTCGATAAATATGTACAAACCGTTGTTAATTATATTGCTATGTATTATGTAGAACTTGAAGGAGCCGATGTTATTTGCTTTACCGCTGGACTTGGAGAGAATGCCACTCCGGTAAGAAAAGCAATCGCTGAAAAACTATCTTGTCTTGGGGTAAAAATTGATGAAGAAAAAAATCAAATTTGCGGTGAAACGACAGAAATTTCTTCTTCTGAATCAAAAATCAAATTATATGTGATTCCAACCAACGAAGAACTTATGATTGCAGAAGATACCTATACTTTAATGAATGAAAAAGCGTAAAGCTTTTTTTTCTTTTAAAAACAAATAATTTATGATATGATAGATCATAGAAAAGTGTGATAAAAATGAATTATAGAAAAATATATAAAGAAATTAAAAGAAGTAAAAAAATTGTCATCGCAAGACATGTAGGAGCGGATCCCGATGCTTTAGCAAGTCAAATTGGACTTCGAGATACGATAAAAAACACGTTTCCTAAAAAAGAAGTTTTCGCTGTTGGATGCCCTGCATCTCGTTTTCGTTATTTAGGAAATTTAGATAAATTTGATGAAGATTATGATGCCCTTTTAATTGTTGTAGATACCCCAGATGCAAAGAGAGTTGATGGAGTAGATCCTAAGAAATTTAAACGCTCGATTAAAATTGATCATCATCCTTTTGTTGAAAAAATTTGTACGTATGAATGGATTGACGATACGGCTTCTTCTGCTTCTCAAATGATTTTAGAATGTATTTATCATACCAGACTTCAAATGACGAAAGAAGTAGCAGAAAAACTTTTCCTTGGAATTGTTGCCGATACCAATCGTTTTCTCTTTTCTTATACAAGTTCTAAAACTTTTTCTTTGGTATCGAAATTATTAAAAAATTATCAAATCGATATGTCTACGCTCTATGATCATTTATATTTAAGACCACTCAAAGAAATTAAATTTCAAGCATATATTACGTTACATTTAACCATTACGGAACATGGACTTGCTTATTTAAAATTAACCGATGAGGTGTTAAAACAATATGAAGTAGATGCTGCAACGGCAGGGAATATGATTAACAATTTTAATTATATTGAAGAAGCGGTTGCTTGGGCAATTTTCTCAGAAGACGTAAAGAATGCCAATATCAGAGGTTCTATTCGTTCTAGAGGACCAATTATTAATGATGTTGCGGCACGGTTTCAAGGAGGAGGGCATATTTATGCGAGTGGAGTACGCCTTGAAAATTTTGAAAAAGTCGATGAATTAATCGATGCCTTAGAGGAACGATGTAAAGAATTTAAACAAAAAGAAAATTGACAAACATATGTTTGATTATATATAATAAAGATGGTGATCTTTATGAAGCGAATTATTTTTCATATCGATGTCAATAATGCCTTTTTGTCTTGGTCTGCATTAGATTTGTTAAACCATGGAAGTAAAATTGATATTCGAAATACTTATGCGGTCATTGGTGGAGATGAAAAAGCAAGAAGAGGAATTGTTTTGGCAAAATCCAATTTGTGCAAAAAACTGGGCATTCAAACAGCCGATACTCTTTATAGTGCAAGAAAAAAGTGTCCTTCTTTAAAAATTTATCCAGCCAATTACTCTTTTTATAAGCAAAAGTCAGATCAGCTTTTTAAACTGATTCGTTCCTATTCTCCGGATATTGAAATTTTATCCATTGATGAATGTTTTTTAGATTATACGAAAGTTCGAAAATTATATGGAGATCCAGTGTCCTTTGCTTATCAATTAAAAGATCAAATAAAAAAACAATTAAAATTTACGGTAAACATAGGAATTGGAGAAAATAAATTAACTGCAAAAATGGCTTCTGATTTTGAAAAACCAGATAAAGTACATACTTTGTGGGAAGAAGAAGTTCCGAAAAAAATGTTTCCGCTTCCTGTAGGAGATTTATATGGAGTTGGAAAGAAAAGTACGGAAAAATTAGTTCGCTTGCAAATAAAAACGATTGAAGATTTAGCGCATGCCGATCTTAACTTTTTATATAAATATTTTAAAAATAATGCTTATTCGATGATTGAAGCAGCCAATGGCAGAAATAATGAAGAAGTTATTAGCGATAGCACGGATCCGAAAGGAATTAGTAATTCAACGACTTTAGCTTATGATTATACTTCTTTCGAAGAAGTTCGTCCGATTTTACTTTCTTTAAGCGAAAATGTGGCTTATGAACTTCATAAACAAAAAAAATACGCTTATGTGGTTGCTGTACAAATAAAAGATAATTTTTTTAAAATGTCATCTCATCAAATGACTCTTACCAATGCGATTAATACAACCAAAGAAATTTACGAAGTAAGTTTAAAACTATTTCAAGAATTTTGGGATGAAACACCAATTCGACTTCTTGGAATTCGTTTGGATCATTTATCAGAAAAACCAGCTTATCAAGTTTCTTTGTTTGAAAAACCTTCGGAGAAAAAAGAAAATAAAGAATTAGAAAATGTTATTTTTGATTTAAAAAACAAATATGGAAAAGAAATTATTAAGGTCGCAACTCCTAAAAAAGTAGAAAAAAAATATCTAAAATAGGAACATATATAAGACATGTTAATTTTATGATATTTAATAAATAGTTTGTTTTTTTCTATGGTTTCCCCAAACCATGATACACAATCCAAAAAGAATATTATTTGACTTTTTAAAAAGAAAATGATATTATGAAAACATAAATCGATGAAGAAGACAAGTACGGTCCTTTTTCTGCGTAGAGAGTTCATGGCTGGTGAAAATGAATGAGAAAAAGCATCGGAATCTACTTTGGAGAGAAATGCAAACATTTCCGGGATGACCGTTATCAAAAGTAAGAAAAAAGAAGGATGGTACCGTGCTTTGCACTCCTTGAAACCATGTTTCTTTTTTTTATAAGATAAGAAAGGATGATATCATGTTAGATATTAAATTTGTTAGAGAAAATAAAGAAAAAGTAGAAGAAAATATTAGAAAAAA
>CALVWH010000007.1 GCA_944364705.1 uncultured Bacilli bacterium
TTTCCTTCTAAACATCTTGCCTGTGCATCTTTAATTGCATCTTGTGTAGAGTTTACAACACTTTGTCTTTTTGCGGTCTTTAAATACTGAATAATATATGGAGTTGAAATCAACGCGATGATCGCAATAATGACAATGACTGCTAACAACTCCACCATAGTAAATCCTTTTTTTTTCATATGACACCTACTTTTTCTATTATTTTCATTTTACCTCAAAATAAAAAAAAAGAAAATACTTTTAAAAAAATTTTAGGATAAACCTACGAAATTTTAAACTTATGTATTTTCTGTAACATAAAAATAATTTTTAATCTATAAATGATAATAAACAATGGCATTTTTCATTTGCTTTATAATCTCTTTTTTTACATCATTTCCAAAGCTTAGATCCACATTTGTGAAAAAACTTTTAAATACAATTTTTCCTTTAAACATAAGCAAGGTTGTACCAATAATTTTAGGTAATTCCTTTGGATTCATAATTTCATCAAAATCGGCACGAATTCCTTTTACCATATATAATTTTCCATCATCAGATAATATTTTTGTATATTCTCGATCAAATCCTACAATAACAAAAGTGTCACTGGTAACCGCATGTTTAAATTCTTTTATTTCAGATAGTTCTTCTTCTGTAAAATGATATTGATTTTCCTCAATAAAATCATCGATAATATTTTTATGATCCCACAAATATTTATCAATATCACTTAATTTTGTAACATCCAATCCTTCTTGTTTATATATTTTTTTTATTTCTGGATGGATTTTATATTTTTTATTTATATAATCTAATAAAGCAAAATAAAGTTTATAATAATGATCAGCAGCACTTTTACATAAATGGGCATTGTTTTGTGGAATATAAGAAAATTCTTTATCTAAGCCCATTTCTTCATAACGTTGTTCTTCATAAGCATTTGGAGTAAATCCATTCATTACAGCACAAGGACATTCATCTAGTGCTTCGTTTACGATTTTAAGAGATTTCTCATCAAAAAATATATCAAGTCCAGTTCGATCATTTAATACTCTTGCTTCATCAACAATTTGAAATAAAGTTTCTTTATCCACTCTTTTATTTATTTCATCATACATTTTTTTAACAATTTTTTTTCTAATTGGAAATCCATAATAGAAGATATCAAAATCATCTCGGATATCAAAAGGAATAGAACCTGCGATTCCATATATTTTTCTTGCTTCTTTTATTTCATCTAAAATATCATAATAATCTCGGTAACTAACAAGTTCTTCTTCTTTTCCAGAAAAACCAAAATATTCATAACTAAATTCACAATAATAATGAAATAATGGAGATCCCATAATAGCATTTATTCCTTCCTCATCGATCGAAGATATACTTTCTACAATAGAAGACAATGCTTTTGTCAACATAATCGCATTTGTTTTAACTTTACTTATCATAAAAAGAAGAAGATTTTCAAGATTTTTTTTATCGTTTTGTTCATATGTTTTTAAAGCATCTTCTACATTTTGTTTTTGTTCTTCAAATACTTCAAAGGTAATTCTACTAAAAATACATTTATCATTTAAAGTTTTTATTTCCCATTCATATTTTTGCATATCTTCCATACTTAGTTGTTTATTTCTCATGTTTTTTAAAAAATCTAGTTCTTTGGTTGTACAGATATGATATAGATAATTTTCTTGTTTATATTCTTTTATAATTTCTTCGATCATTTTACTTCTTGTAATCTTATCATATTCTTCCGGATTATATACGATTTTAAGATAGGTTTCATATAACAATTCTTTTGGTAAATTTAAAAATTCATCTTTTATTTTCATTTTTCATACTCCTCCAATTCTTATAAGCTAAATTTACAATTTTCCCTTATATATTCTGCTTCTTACGTAAACCATACCATAAATTATAAAAGTTTGCAAATCTTATGTTATTTTTAAATTTCTATATTCAGATTTTACTAAGTATTCTTTTTCATTAGCCCAAATTCTAAATTTAGTACCTTGATTAACTTTTACACGAAAACCAATCACAATGATCATATCTAAATTGTAATATTTTGTTGGCTTAATAAGAATTCGGAAATTCCGAATAACTGTATTTCTATTTAATTTCTTTTCATCAAAGATCTTTTTTATAGGTTCATTCATTATAGATTTCGCTTGATTTACAATTTACTTTTGATAAGCCAAATATTTTACGCTTCTAAGCCATAACTTCTTCCTAATATAAAGTTAAATTTTATTGTTTCCATGAACTACTTTTCTTATTCCTTGAAATCGATTCCATCAATGCTTGTTTCATAAATCTATTGTTTTAAATCCGTATGATCGCCTGATTCATAAAATTTAATTATTTTTTCAAAGAATGTAGATTGATTTTCTTGTGAAATCGTTATAATTCCACAACCATTATCGATCATTATTTTATTAGCAAATAACATTCCAACTCTTTTGTTCCCATCAATAAACATTTGTCTTCTCATAACCCATAACATAATTTCGATTGCTATTTCCGTTTTCGTTTTTTCAGGTTGATTAAGTAAATCTGCTAATTCTTCCTTTATCTGACTTTCCATAGGAATTTGTGGTTTCCAAGAAGTTCCACCAATGTTAACTGGCGTTGTTCTTAATCTACCTAAATTTTATTCTAAAACTAATTTATCGCAAGTTAATTTATGTAAATGGCATAATACTTTAAAATCACAATCCATATCTTCCTTTTGAAGTATAAATTGCCAAGAATACTTTAAATTGTTAATAGCAATCATTTTATCAACGGTTAATCCATTAACAATACCACCATCATAAATCGCTTGTGTTTCAGAATATGTTACATCAATGCCCTCTAGATTAGCACTTTTCCAAATATAATCTACGATATTCCTTTTCATAGCGAATACATTTTGCTCTCTTGTTAAATTAAATTTATTTTCCATTATTGATTCTCCGTTTCTATTTCAATCAAGCAGTGCATTTTGTCTGTTTTTATCCAATAAAATTTTTTTCTAATTTATAAATTACTTTAAAGTCAAAGAAAAACGAAATCATTATTTTAAATAATAATTTCGTATGAAATAACTTATTCGTTTGCTTTCTTTTCTTCTTTAATATCTTCAATAATTTCGTAAATATCCGCTTTATAAAATTTAATCGTTGTAATAAGGAAAATCGCAAGTGGAAGAGAAATGATAATTCCAAGAATACCAAAAAGGACTCCACCAGCAAATACCGAAGAAATTACTAAAATTGGATGAACTTTATTGGTCTTTCCATAAACCATTGGATTGATAACATATCCATCCAAAGCAGATAAAAAGACAAAGGCAATCAATGTACGAATAAATAACGCTGGACTAATAACAAAAGCAGTAATTGCTGCAACAATATTGTTGATGATTCCTCCAAAATATGGAATTAAATTAGCAACGCTTGCTAAAACAGCAAGAAGTAAAGCATTTGGATGACCAATTAACATATAAACAATTCCATATTCAAAGAAACTAATAATCGCAATTCTTAAAAATCCAGAAAGGTAATTACGCATTTCTATATCAATTTGTGCTAAATAACGATAACTCTTTTTTGACCTTCTTCTCGCAAACCTTCCTACTTTATGACGAATCTTGTCCATATCAATTAAGAAATAAACCATTAAACTTAAAATAATTAAGATTTGTGTAACAACCGATAAAGAAACATTAATAATAGAAATTGCTCCATCCGATAAATATTTTCCAGCATTTTGTAATACCGTATTAAATGCATCATTTAAAGAAGATTGTAAAGGTCCTAAATTTAAATCAAAATCCACAGAAATTTCTTTAATAAAAACAATGATACTCGAAAATAAATTGCTAAGTTCTCTTACTAAAACGGGAGCAATCAAGAAAATAACAAATAAGAAAACTCCAAAAAAGATCGAAAGGGTTAAAAAAATCGCAAGGCCTTTTGGTACTTTTTGTTTCATAAAATATCTTTTTAACGGATATAAAGCATAAGCAAGAGCAAAAGCAATCAAAAGAGGTTCTAGAACTTCCCATAGTTTCGCTAAAATACCAATCCATAAACTACCTGTTTGATACATAAGGTAAATAATAAAAATTAAAATTGCTAAATTAATTAATTTAAAATCCACTTTATTTTTTAGCATATTCATTCCCCACTTTTCATCGTAATGGTCACTGGTCCATCATTTTCAATGGAAACCAACATATCCGCACCAAAAACTCCCGTTTCCACGGTTATCCCTTTTTCTCTTAAGGTTTGATTCCATTGTTCATACAACAAAACTGCTTCTTCTCCCTTTAATGCATGAAGATAACTTGGTCTTCTTCCCTTCTTGGTATCTGCATAAAGCGTAAACTGGGAAACACTTAAAACATCTCCTTTTACATCTAGTAAAGAACGATTCATAACTCCATTTTCATCATCAAAAATTCGTAAGTGAAGAACTTTATCTGCTAAAAAATCAATTTCTTTTTGGGAATCTCCCTGTGTAAATCCAACGAAAATGGTAAGTCCATAAGGAATCTTTCCAACGATTTTTCCAGAAACAGAAACACTTGCTTTTTTACTTCTTTGAACAACTAACCGCAATTAAATCTTCCTTTCTACACAAAGGACATCGTTCATCATATCGATATCATTCATCAATTTCTTTAATTCTTCTAAAGAAGATACTAATACGGTTAATTCAATGGTTTTTCCTTTTCCTAAATTAACAATACTTTGTACCGTAACATTATTGGATGATATCTTAGCAATCACTTCTAATAAAATCGTATCATTTCCAAGCGTTTTAATCAAGAGGGTTGCGGTATATTTTTGTACGGTTTCTTGATTCCAAGAAACATCAATAATTCTCTCTTCTAAATTAGAAACATTGGGACAATTCGCACGGTGAACCGTAATTCCATATCCTTTGGTAATATATCCAACAATAGAATCTCCTGGAACGGGATTACAACAAGAAGCAATATTTAATTTAATATCGTCAATCCCTTTTACGACAATATCTTTTTTGGTTTCTACTTTTTTAACTTCACTATTTTGTGCTCGTTTTAAGATTTTTTCTTCTTTGGAATCCATTTCCGTTTTTTGATATAAATGCATAATATTCGCAATGCTATACTGATTATTTCCAAGATTTTGATATAATTCTTCTAAATTAGAAAATTTTGTATTTTCTAACAGAAAATCAATATTTTCATTGCTATAAAAATCTGCATTGCTTATTTTTAATTTTTTTAATTCTTTATTTAAAAGATCCTGTCCTATTTTAATATATTCATTTTTATCTTGTTTATTAAAGAAAGATTTAATTTTATTTTTCGCACTCGTTGTTTTGGCAAGATTGATCCATTCTCTAGAAGGACCTAAAGAATTTTTATTGGTATTAATTTTAATGACATCGTTATCCGATAGCGTATAATCTAAAGGTACAATATTTCCATTAACAATGGCACCAACCATATGATCTCCAACTTTGGTATGAACTTTATAAGCAAAATCGATTGGGGTACTACCGATGGGAAGTTCAATAACATCTCCCATAGGAGTAAAGACATAAATATTATTTTTTAAAAGATCATTTTTTACGGAATTCATAAAAGCTTCATCGCTATCTTCTTCTTTTTGAAGTTCCATCAACGATTTAAAAAATTGAAGTTTTTGTTCCATTTCATTTTGCATAACTGCTTTTACATTACTACCTTTTTCTTTATAAGACCAATGAGAAGCAATTCCGTTTTCGGCAACTTCATCCATTTCATACGTTCGAATTTGGATTTCAAATAAATTTTCATTAACGCCAAATACGGTCGTATGTAACGATTGATACATGTTGGTTTTTGGCATTGCAATATAATCTTTAAATCGTTTCGGTAATGGTTTAAATTTAGAATGGATAATTCCTAATGCCGAATAACAATCTTGTTCCGTATCTACAAAAACACGAAGAGCTAATAAATCATAAATGTCACTAAATTTTTTCCCTTTATCCATTTTTTTATAAATACTATAAATACTTTTGCTTCTTCCTTTAATTTCATGTTTGATATGATTAGCAGTTAATAATTCGCTAACACTAGAAATCATATCATTGACATATTGGTCTCGTTCTTTTTTGGTCTTATTTAATTTTTCTACCACCATAAAATAAGCTTCTGGTTTATAATAACGCAAAGATAAATCTTCTAATTCACTTTTAACATGATTCATTCCTAAACGGTGCGCAATGGGAGTCAAAATATCTAAAGTTTCTCTAGCTTTTTCTTTTTGTTTTTTTGGTGAATGTACCCAAAGCGTTCTCATGTTATGAAGACGGTCTGCTAGTTTAATAATAATTACTCGAACATCAGAACAAAGACCAACTAATATTTTTCTATGGTTTGCTACTTCGGCTTCGGTTGTACTATTAAAGTTTAATTTATTGATTTTGGTTACCCCTTCGACCAAATCCGTAATTTCTTTTCCAAACAGTTCTTCCATTTGATCATAGGTAACTTCGGTATCTTCTAAAATATCATGCAAAAGAGCTGCACAAATGGTTTCTACATCGGCCGTATTTTCTGTTAGAATATAAGCAACGTTAATCGGATGAAATATATAATCTTCACCAGTTAAGCGCTTTACTCCAAAATGCATTTTTCTTGCAAAGCTATATGCTTTTTTTACTTGTTCTAACTCTTCTGCATTCATATACGTTGAAACTTTTTCATACAACGTATCAAAATTAACGTCTTCTATTTTACTCATCTCAATACCTCCCTATAGAAAGAAAGAGGTATTTTTGAAATACCTCTAGTCTGTATTTACACCTTTTATTTTAAGTTCTTGTGGACCATCATCATACCATTTTTTCTTTGGAGCTTTTTTAATATTCTTTTTCTCTAAGTCATAAAGAAGTTGACTAGCGATAAAGATCGAAGAATATACTCCAGAAACAAGTCCAAACAATAACGCTAAGTTAAAGTTTAAGATTTCTTTTGATCCGAAAAGAATTAAACATACGACAGGAATTAAAGTTGTTAACGTGGTAACAATACTTCTTCCTAAAGTTTCACGAATACTACAATTAATAATATCCTTTAATTGATCTTTATTTTTTATCTTTCCAGCGGCTTTTCGATTTTCACGAATTCGATCAAACGTAACAATCGTATCGTTAATGGAATATCCAACAATCGATAAAACTGCAGCAATAAACATACTTTCTACTTCTAATTTACAAAGACTAAATAAAATAACAATAAATAAAACATCATGTACTAAAGCAACAACTGCAGTAAAAGCATAATTAAAGCGGAATCTTACGGAAACATATAAAATGATTCCGACAATCGATAATCCTAACGATAATAAAGCATTTTTAATCAGTTCTTTTTGAACAACGTTTGATACGACTCCAATATCCGTTTGAGCATTATATTTTTCCCCAAAATAAGCTTCAGTTTCTGTAACTTTGCTATCTTCTAAAACTTCATTAACTTTAATATAGATCGTATTTCCTGATTGATCCATCGATTGTTTCGTAAGATTTAATTCTTTTAAATCCTCATCGATACTGCTTGCTTCTAATGGTTTATCAACGTTAATCGTAATACTCGTACCACCTTTAAAATCAACACCTAAAGTTAATTTGTTTTTCCATAAAGAAATTGCACCAACAACAAGGAATACAAGGAAAAGTCCATAAACTACTTTTCGTATTTTAATAAAATCAATTTTTTGGAATGGATGAAGGGATTTTGGATCTTTATTGTAAGTACTAACAATTTGATTATTTTTTACACCAATAAAGAAGTATAACCGTTCATCAAAATATCCAGTTTTTACGAAAAGTCCAAGAAGCCATCTTGATAAAGCAACCATAATAATCATGGTAACAAAAGTACTAATAATTAACATAGTTGCAAAACCTTTTACACTACTTTCTCCAAAAATAAATAGAAGGAAAGCGGCAATTAATGTGGTTACGTTCGCATCAATAATACTTTTTAAAGATGTTTTATTTGCTTCTTTGTATGCCATAGAAAGTTTAGTTCCTTTATATAGTTCTTCTTTTAATCTAGAATAACTAATAACAACCGCATCAATAGCCATTCCGATTCCAATAACTACAGCAGCAATTCCTGGTAACGTTAAAACTCCACCGACAAGCCAAAAAACAAATAAGGTAACAAAGGAATAAATCAAGATCGCAATTCCAGAAATCAAGCCAGCAAAACGATAGATTGCTATCATAAGTAAAATAATTAAAGCGACTCCTAAAATTCCTGCTTGATAGGTTTCGGTTAACGCATTTTCTCCAAACGATGCCGCAACGGTTTTACTTGAAATTTCTTCTAATTTTGTTGGTAAAGATCCAGAATTAATTAAATCTACTAAATTTCTTGCTTCTTCTTCCGTAAAATCTCCTTGGATGATAACATCACTAGAAAATCCTTGTAAAACACTAGCTACGGAAAGGCAGTTGGAAGAACTTAAACTACCACAAGTAGCTCCTTCCGTGGAAAAAGAATCTACACCTTCTTCGTAATCGAGCCAAATAACGATTCGATTATCGCTTTTTTGACTAATTTCTTTTGTCACTTGATAAAATTGATCTTTATCTTTAATGGATAAAGAAACGGCTGGATTTCCATATTCATCTTGCGCTAATTTTGCTCCTCCAGAATTTAATACATCGGCCGTCATTAATAGTTCGTCTTCGGTATTTCGAAACGTAAGTGATGCTGCCGAAGAAAGAAGGGTTCTGGCACTTTCTTTATCAGTCACCCCTGCAAGTTGAACTCTTATTTTATCATCACCTTCGATGGTAATGACTGGTTCACTAACTCCTAGTCCATCAATACGTTTACTAAGGGTTTTATAAGTACTAGTAACCATATCACTAGTAACTTCAGAACCGTCCATACTTTCAACTTTATATAAGACTTCAAAGCCTCCTTTTAAGTCTAATCCGAAGTTATAATCTTTTAGCATAGGAATTAATAGTGCAATTAATCCTATGGTACAAATGATCATAAGACAAAGTCTAGTAAAGACTAATCTTCCTTTTTTCATGTAACATTCCTCCTAGTATTTTTGTTTCAAATAAGCATCTACAACTTCAATGTTAATATTTAAAATATCGTTCACCAAATCAAATAAGGTTAAGTTTACTGATGTATTCCATTTTCCTCTACGTAAAGCTTCAAAAATATCTTCTTCTTTAATATAAGAATATCCTTCTTTTGAAAGTTCTTCTTTCCGAACGGTTAAAGCTGGAGTTAACCTACTATATAATTCTTCTAAAGATTTAAAACTTACACTCATACATCCTCCTTAATATTTTAGGCAATGCTTACATACTATATTATATATTAATTTATTTTTTTTTTAAAGTTTTTTTGTTTATTTTTTTAGGAAAAGAGGGATTTTATGAAAAGTAAGTTTCTAAAATCTACCATTATTTTTCTTCTTGGTGGGTTTCTCACAAAAATTTTAGGAATGCTGATTCGTATTTTGATGTCGAGGGAACTCAAAAGTACTGGAATGGGTCTTTATATGTTAGTTATGCCAACCTTTTCTTTGTTTATTTCACTTGCACAATTAGGTCTTCCTGTAGCAATTAGTAAATTGGTTGCAGAAGATCGATATAACAATAAAAATCTTGTGTTTTCGGTCATTCCCATTACCCTTCTTTTTAATGTACTTCTTTTTCTTGTCTTATTTTTTCTTAGTCCATTTTTAAGTACGTATTTTCTTCATGATGAACGTTGTAATCTTGCTTTATTTTCTATTGGTTTTGTTCTTCCTTTTATTTCTATCTCTAGTATTTTAAGAGGTTATTTTTTTGGAAAAGAGAGAATGTTTCCTCATGTTCTTAGTAATGTGATTGAAGATTTAGTAAGATTTTTATTGTTATTAAAAGGAATTCCTTTTTTTATGAATTATGGGATAGAATATGCGGTTGCGTTTACGATTTTAGTCAATCTTGCTAGTGAACTTACGTCCATTCTTGTGTTATTTTTCTTTTTACCGAAAAATTTTCATTTAAAAAAAGAGGATTTTAAGCCTCAAAAAAAAGTGATTAAAAATGTTTTTTCGATTACGATTCCAACAACAGGAAGTCGAATTATTGGAAGTATCGGTTATTTTTTAGAGCCGATTATTTTAACGAACGTTCTTTTAAAGTGTGGGTATTCCAATGATTTTATTGTCACAGAGTATGGAATTTTAAATGGTTATGTAATGCCTCTTCTTTTGTTACCATCTTTTTTCACTCTAGCCATTAGTCAAGCTCTTCTTCCGATTGTCAGTAAACATCACTCGAAAGGAAATTATACTTATGCAAAAAGAAAAATTAAAGAAGGTATGTTGATTTCTTTACTCATTGGCATTCCTATGACATTAATTTTTATTTTTTATCCAGAGTTTCCACTTTCGATTATTTATCATACGACGGAAGGGGGTTCTTATATGAAAATTTTAGCTCCTCTTTGTTTGTTTCATTATGTTCAAGCAATTTTATCTAGTTCTCTACAAGCGATGGGAAAGGCGAAAGTTTCGATGCGAGGAACTCTTTATGCAGCGATTTTAAGAACTATTTGTTTATTTCTTTTTTCGTTTCTTTTTCCAGGATTATATGGTCTTATTTTAGCAACCGGTGTCAATATTGTGTTTGTTACGTTATATGATGGACTTTATACGTTTCATTTTTTGAAAGAAAAAAATAGGGTTTCCCCTATCGATCCGCTTTGGATGATGCTTTGAAAAAACACCACAATAAAAAATAAAGTGCAAAAATTAAAAAAATCATATTATCCTCCCACAATCATTTTCTTATGTTTCTTTGTCGTTTTTTGATAAAAAAGAAGAGCTAAAAGGATTCCCATGGAATCAATGATGACATCATATCCCCTACCGCTTCTTCCTGGTATTAGTTTTTGAAAGGTTTCATCAACAACCGCAAAGGTTAACATATTTAGAAAGGTAAGGGTTAAAACATGGAAGTTATTTTTCATAAATTCTTGCAAAACTTTTGTAAAAAGGTAGGCTAATACAAAATATTCCAATACGTGTGCACATTTGCGTGCAATGTGATTGACAATTTCTAAGGGAATGGGATAAGAAAAAAAGGAAAGCCATTCTTTGGTTCTTAAGGAAGACATGGAGTCTGCGGATAAGAGTGCTATGCAAAATCCCCAAACAAGAAAAAGAAACAGTTTTTTCATAAATCTCACCATTTTATCTTGAACAACTTTGGTTGCTTTATGCGTACTATATATGTTTTTTATAAAAAAAACAAATGACGATTTCTAATTTTTGGTAAAAAAAAAGAAACCAATTTTTGTTTTTTGGTTTCCTTTTTTTATATTTTTTCGTAGAAGGTTCCTTCTCTTGTATCTTTTAACAAAATTCCTTTTTTTAATAATTCTTCTCTAATTTCGTCTGCTTTTGTGAAATCTTTTTGTTTTTTTGCTTCGCTTCTTTCTTCAATTTTTTGTAAAATCCAATGTTCATCTTCAAGATCTACTTTTTCTTTTTCGAAAAGGTTTAAGCTAAGTACTTGATCCATTTTTTCTATATAGTGTTTTTTTGTTTGATCGGATACGTTTGCTTTTAATAAATCATATAAGGTTGAAAGTGCTAAGGAAGTATTTAGATCATCTGCTAAAGCTTCTTTAAATTTTTGGAAATAGGTTTCTCCTTCTGGTTGAATTTCTCCTTCTTCTTTTAAGGTTGATATTTTATGTTTTAGTTTTTTATAAGCATTTTCTGCATTTGCAAGGGCATCGTAACTAAACACTAAAACTTTACGGTAATGGGAGTTTAAACACATAAAGCGGTAAGCTAATGGTTGAAATCCTTTTTCTTCTAATAAAGATAAGGTTAAAAAATCTCCTTTGGATTTGCTCATTTTTCCTTCTTTATCGTTTAAGTATTCTCCATGAACCCAATAGGAGCACCAAGGGTGTCCTAGGTAGGATTCGGACTGAGCAATTTCATTGGTATGGTGTGGAAAGATATTATCGATTCCACCACAATGAATATCTAAATATTCTCCTAAGTATTTCATACTAATTCCGGAACATTCGATATGCCATCCAGGGTATCCATATCCCCATGGGCTATCCCATTTTAGTTCTTGATCTTCGAATTTTGATTTGGTAAACCACAATACGAAATCTGCCTGATTTTTTTTGTTTTGATCTTCTTCTACACCTTCTCTTACACCAACAACCATATCATCGATTTTATGATTGGTAAGTTTATAATAATCGTCTACTTTTGATGTATCAAAGTATACGTTTCCACCAGATTGATAAGCAAATCCTTTTTCTAGTAATGTTTGAATAATATGAATATATTCTTTGATGTTATCGGTTGCTTTGGATACGATTTCTGGCCAATGTATGTTTAGTTTTTCGCAGTCTTTTTGAAATGCTTTTGTATAAAATTCGGCTAAATCTAATACGGATTTTTTTTCTTTTTTTGCTCCTTTTAGCATTTTGTCTTCTCCACTATCCGAATCGCTTGTTAAATGTCCAACGTCGGTAATGTTCATACATCTTTTTACGGAATATCCAAGAAGGTTTAACGTTTTTTCTAAGATATCTTCAAAAATATAGGTTCTAAGATTTCCTATATGTGCATAGTTATATACCGTAGGACCACAGGTATACATTTTTACAGTATTTTCTTCTCTTGGTTTAAAGTTTTCTATTTTATGTGTTAATGTATTATAGATTTTCATATTACACCTCTTATTAATAGTATAGCATAATTCCTTAATTTGTTATAGATTTTTAGTTTTTTTTATAAATTTATAAATAGGTTATTGCATATTTTTTAAGAATATGGTATTATATAGAAGCAGAAGCAGTTAATGGACCTTTAGCTCAGTTGGTTAGAGCATCCGGCTCATAACCGGGCGGTCGCAGGTTCGAGTCCTTCAAGGTCCACCACAAAACGCGAGTGTGGCGAAATTGGCAGACGCACTAGACTTAGGATCTAGCGCCTTACGGCATGGGGGTTCAAGTCCCTTCACTCGCACCACTTAAAAATCTGTTTGAACTTTTTCGAACTTAATATACATTAATACCAGTTATGATACTGGTATTTTTTATATCAACAGGTTATTTTATCACATGTGCCAAAATACCTAGGGGGTTAAATATTTTATCAAAACAAAATATTTGATATAATTGTTATGGTGATTTTTATGAATTTGTACAATAAGATATTAAAAAATGATGAATATTTAAAGATAGTAGAAAAAATAGAAAACACAAAATTTATTACAGATGGAAAATGGGATTGGGAACATGGCCTAGGTCATTATAAAAGAGTTGCAACTTATGTTAATGAAATTTTAACTCAATTAAATGCAGACAAAAGAACTATTGAGTTAGGAATGGTTTCTGCATTATTGCATGATATTGGATTGAGTAAAGGAGATAAAATAGATCACGCAATTGAAAGTAGTAAAATGTTCAGTAAATTTATTGATAAAAATGATATAACAGAGAAAGAATTGGAAATTTTAAAACAAGCAATTTATGATCACTCAAAAGGCAATAATATAAAATCATTGGTTGGCCTATCGTTAGTATTAGCTGATAAATTAGATGTAACTTATCATAGAACTATAAATTCTAGTATTCAAGATAAAATTAATAAGGAAATTCAAAAAATAAAGAAAGTTAATATTCGAATAAATGACAAAAATTTAGTTGTAAATTATGTAACAGATAACAGCTTTGATGTGAATATATTAGCAAACTGGAAAAAAGCAATTACGATTCCAGCAAAAGTGGCTAAATATTTAAATAAAGCGTTCATATTTTTAATCAACGAGGAAGAAATTAAATATAATAATATAATTATATGATTATTTATAAGTTGTAAATAACTTCCTCAAAAGCACCACTTTAGAAATTTGTTCTAACTTTTGAAACAAATCAGTCTATCATAGATTGATTTTTTTGTAAAATCCATAAGATCTATTGATACCTTTATCCCCTTTTGATATAATATTCTTAATTTTTTTTAAGGAGATCTTATGGCTTATTACAATCGAAATTATGAAAAATTAAAATTAAACGGTATGAAATATTTAAATAGCGGAAACTGTGCAAAAATATTTTATAAACAAAATATCATAGTAAAAGAATATTATTCAGAAACGATTTATCGTTGCCGATTAAGCGCACCAATGTTTGATCAACTAAAAGATATTAACCATCCTAATTTTATAAAATTATTTGATATTTATCACGATTTTGATCTTCTCGAACTTATGAAAAATAAAATAACTCCACTCCACTTTCTTGTTGATGCTTATACCGCTCAATATTATTTAGAAGACTCTACAAATATCTTACAAAAACAAAAAGATTATTTGTTAGAAAATTTTAGAGAACTAGAAAAATTATTTAACATATTTACTGAACAAGGTATATGTACGGGTGATGTAAAAAGAAAAAATACCGTAATCGAAAACGATCGTATCATCATGATAGATCCGGATTTATTTTATCAATCAAAAGATTCAAAAATTTTTATATCGATCGCCAATAAAAAAAATCTATTTCATTTATTTCAAAGTATTTTTATAGACTATTTCCAAGAACATCCATATAATCCTGATCTTATATCTGAAATTGATTTTATTTCTTATATGTATAAAAAATTACCCAATATGGAAATAACAGAAAATACAATAATTACCGATGAAATTTCTAAAAATTTAAAATATGTAAAAAAGCCAATCGATCTTTTCAAAAAATGAACAGTTTTTTTCTTTGATTTTTCTATTAAATGTTCCATAACACAAAATTAAATTAATGAAATTTTGATCAATACAATTTAAGGAACAAAAGTCAAAATAAATTTTGACATAGCTTACCTCACGGTAAGCTCTTTCTACTTCTTTTAAATCTTTGACTTTTCCATAGTCCAATATCGGATCGTCGCGACCCTACTTGTTTTTTTCTTTTGTCAAAATTTTAATAGACTTTTCGTTCGATTCCTTTCATATATTTTCTTAAACCCTCAAACATGATATTAACGGATGCATTAAAAT
>CALVWH010000008.1 GCA_944364705.1 uncultured Bacilli bacterium
AACCCTATTCTTCATAAAATTTCTGCAAATTTTTTCGATGAAAAAACAGGAGAACTCTTATTTGATGCTCATAAATTTAATCAAACGATTGAAGATACTTTATATCGGAACGATATTTTAATTACTAGAAAAAAAGAAATTCATACAGGAAAATTTTTCAAAGAAACCATTTATAAAAAAGGAATCGGAACCATTCCAGTAAAAGAGAATATGCCAGTAAATTTATATGGAGGATATTCTAATATGGTTCCGTCCTATTTATGTCTTGTCAAATATAAAAACAAGCAAAAATTAATAGGAATTCCAACACAAATTTTTATAAAAGAAAAGAAAGAAAAACAAGTAAAAATAAATTTTATAAAACAACACTTATCTTTAAAAGAAGAGGATCCTATTGAAATTTCAAAAGATTATATCCCATTTGAGTCAGAATTGATTTTTCGAGGTCAAAATACTTATATTAAGGGTTACAGCATTCGTAATAAAAATTGTGAGCTTTGTAATGCAAAACAACTAAAAATCGAAAAAAGTAAAATGAAACAATGGATGACTTCTTTTGAATATATTCTTCACGGAAATAAAAATTTTGAGGAAGATGGAAAAAAATATATAGATCAAATTTTTTCCTATTTATTCAATCAAAAAGAAAAATTTCCATTATTTTATAAAGAATTACAACTAATTGAAGAAACAGTAAAAGAAAACAATTTCGATATAGAAGAAAAAGTAAATATCATTAAAGAAATTTTTAAAATTCTACATTGTAATAGTTCAAGAGCAAATCTTAAAGTTTATGGATTAAAAGATTCTATGGGAAGATTATCTGGATTTAATATTACAGAAGAACAATTTATAAATAAATCAATATCTGGAGTAAAAGAAAGAAAACCTAAAGTGGAAGAAACAAAGTATGAGTTTTAGAACGATCGTAATTACAAATAAATCAAAAATAAGTTATAAAAATCATTTTTTAGTTGTAAAGAAAGAAAATGATGAAAAATATGTACATTTATCAGAAATAGATACTATTATTGTAGATTCCATTTTAGTATCTATTTCTGCTTACTTGTTAAAAGAGATATCCGATCATAAAATTAATATCATCTTTTGTGATGAAAAACATAATCCGTTTGGTGAGCTTTTTTCTTTTTATTCCAAACACAATACAAGTAAAAAAATCAAAGAACAATTAAAATGGAAAAAAGCAGAAAAAGATCATATATGGAAAAAGATTATAGAAAATAAAATTACCAATCAAGCATTATTATTAAAACAAATACATTCAAAAAAACATATTCTTGTAACATCCTATATAAAAGACGTTAAAAATGGAGATAAAACAAATCGAGAGGGGCATGCAGCAAAAGTCTATTTTAATGAATTATTTGGAAAAAATTTTTCTAGAAATCTTGATAACGATATTAATGCAGCACTAAATTACGGATATGCAGTATGATTATCAACAATTAACAAGGAAATTATTTGCAATGGGTTCCTAACACAATTAGGCATTCACCATAAGAATGAGTTTAATGATTTTAATCTTACATGTGACCTAATGGAATGTTTTCGAGTTATTATAGATTCTTTTGTTTACTACAATCAAAAAAGGGAATTTAATAGTGAATACAAGTTAGACATCGTTAATATTTTTAATCATGTTTATTTATATAACAACAAAAAATACACTTTAAAAGATATTATTAAAATGTATGTAAAAAACACATTAGATAATATTTGTGATGAAAATAAATATAAAGGATTCTTTTATTATGAGGGATAGGTTTATGAGAACGATTGTTTTTTTCGATCTTCCTAATATTTACTTAAAAGACAAACAAAATTATCAAAAATTTCGAAAGTTTTTATTAAGTGAAGGGTTTCTTATGATGCAAGAATCGGTGTATTCTAAAATCACATTAAATACACAACAAGCATCTTTATTAATTCAGCGATTAAGAAAAAACGCTCCAAAAAAAGGTATTATTCAAATTTTAACAATTACAGAAAAGCAATACGCACAAATTGAATATGTGATTGGAGAAAACAAAAGTAAGATTATCGATTCTGAAGATCGTTTGGTGATATTATGAAAATAAAATTTAATTATATTGAACATGAATTTATCATAAATAAAGAACAAGTTATGTCAATAGAAATTGAAAACAAAAAATATTTTTATCGTGTTGTTTATGATTTTTACAAATTATATAATGGAAATTTATCGAATGAATTCTATTGTTATGATGAGCAAAATCATGAAATAAATTTAAACAATAAAATAAAGATTTTTATTAATTTTTTTGATTTTTCGTTTGATAGTAAAAAATATGCAAATGATATTTCTAAATATATCAATTCCCATATATCAGAACAAGATAAAACGAGTTTATTAAAACTATATACAAAAATTTTAAAAATTTATAATGATATTTTAAATGATATTGATGTATCTTTGTCAATAAATACAGAAATGGATATAGATAGTATAACAAAAATAATGAAGATTCAAACAAAACTTCATCCCTATTTATTAGATAATTTATTCACTCTAATTGATTTAGAAAAAATACTTGAAACAAATAATT
>CALVWH010000009.1 GCA_944364705.1 uncultured Bacilli bacterium
AAACCTAAATTAGTAAAAGATCCTAACTGTAATAATTTAAGACTTGATAGTTTTGAAATTGAAGATGCCTTTTTAGAACAGTTATTTGCGATGTCTTTAGATGAAAATTTGTTTAGAGAAACATTTCATTTATCAAAAACGAATCTTGAAGATGAACTAAAAATAAGATTAGAAAAAACTGGTAAGAAAATAGAAAACTTAATTCAATTATTATCAGAAGATATTGCTAAGACAGAAATAAAGATAGAATTAGAAAAGCTAATAGAAAAAAAGACAAATATAACAAAAGAGCTAGAAGATATAAAAGAAAAAGAGCATACGGAAAAAAGTTATGAAGAAATAAAAAATCTAAATAAAGTATGGACTCACTTAGAGTTTAAAGAAAAAAGATGCATCATTGAAGGACTACTTGATAAAATAATTGTTGATGGTAATACTTTAAAAATATACTGGAATGTTAGTGAGAACTAACATAAAAAATATAGTCTTTTCTCTCCATATGTCTTATACCCCGATCAAAGACATACTGACATTAATCTTTAATGCACTGATAAAAATTGGAAAATTTGCTGGAAAAATAAGAGAAAAGAAAATCTGTATTTTTTTTGCTTTCCAAGATTTTAATAAATTAATTTTATTTGGATCTACACTTCGAAACCCATCATAAACATTAATAATCGTAATAATCACAGAAATTAATAAAGCCATGATTACAATCGAATTCATATTCGCACCAATCCAAATAATTAAAATTGGACCTAAAGCAACTTTTGGTAAACTATTAATAACCGTTAAATACGGATCAAAAATCTTCGCAATCTTAGGAAACCACCAAAAAATAGAAGCAATAAAAATTCCTAAAACCGTTCCAAAGAAAAAACTAATAACCGTTTCATAAATCGTAATTCCAATATGCCTCCACAAATTATTTTGTTCCTGCAAAGAAACAATCGTCTGTAAAATATCCTTAGGACTAGAAGTAATAAACGTATTAATCTTCCCTTGATCTGCTAAAAACTGCCACAAAAATAAAATCGCAAACACAATGAAAACTTGAAAGAAAAGAACCAAATATTTTTCTCTTTTTCTCTTTTTTAAATATATCTTATGTTCCTGACTATACATGAACATCAATCTCTTTCCATATTAAATCATGATAATATGTATATTTAGGATCCTTTCGATTTTCCGTAGGAAGCTTTTTTTCTTTCAAAACAATATCAATTTCTTTTTTTATATGACCTGGTCTTTTCGATAAAACCAAAACCTTATCAGACATCGTAATTGCTTCTTCAATACTATGCGTAACCATAATCGCACTTTTCTTCTCTTTTTTAATAATCTGATACACATCATCCGATAAAATTAATCGCGATTGATAGTCAAGTGCACTAAACGGTTCATCAAGTAAAATAATATCTGGATTTGTAGCCAATGTACGAATCAAAGATACCCTTTGCCTCATTCCACCAGATAAATTCTGTGGATAACTATAAATAAAATCTTTTAATCCATACTTTTCAAGTAAAGAAATCACTCGCTGTTTATTTTCCTTATTACATTCTTTTTTGATTTTCAAAGGAAGTAAACAATTATCCAAAACCGATAACCAAGAAAACAAAGCATCTTGCTGAGGCATATAACCAATCTTAGCTTGAGAAGTAAAAGAAATATCTCCAGAAGACTTTTTTTCAATATCCGCTAAAATGGATAATATGGTTGATTTTCCACATCCGGATGGTCCAACCATCGATACAAATTCTCCATCCGACAACGTAAAAGAAAAATTATCCACAGCAAAAATTTCTTGTTTTGGTGTATGATAAATTTTCTTTAAATTTTTTACTTCTAATAATTTTTTCATGATTTTTTTGAATACGTATTATCAACTAATTTATCAAATGGAGCACGTTTTTCCAATTCTCCAGCATTTTCCATAATATCCATAATATGATTAAAATCTTTTTCTTCAATGTAAGTAGTTGTAAACCAAGAGTCAATTTCTCTATGACGTTTTACAATCTTTGTCAAATCCTGAAGAGAAGTATCTGGAAATTGATCTAAAATCACTTTAGCAACCTCTTCATCACTATGACTATGTACATAATCTAACCCTTTTTGAATCGCCTTCTGAAATCCTTCAATTACTTCTGGATTCTCTTCCATATAACTTTTTCTAGCATTATATGCAGTATAAGGTACAACACCACCTAATTCTCCTATGGATGCTACAACATACCCTACCCCTTCTTTTTCAAGATCTAAAGCATTCGGTTCAAACAAAGCAACAAAATCACCAGTTCCACTAATAAACGCACCACTCATCGCAGCAAAAGCAATACTCGTATCAATAGTTACATCTTTTTTTGGATCAATTCCATTCTGCGAAAGAGCATATTCCAATGTCATCTCTGGCATACCACCCGTTCGGATCATAAAGAGATGATAAAAACATAAAGTATATTAGGTGAGTTTATGAAAATAACATGTATTTTTAATCCAAAAGGACAAAATTTGAAACAAGTAATCGAAACATACATTAAACAAGAAAAAAAACAAATACTGGAAGACGATGGAAAGGAATTTTTATGATACCTTCTCATTTTCTTGTAGGAATTTATATTCGCTTATCTAGAGAAGATGAAAAAGAAAAAGAAAGCAGTAGTGTTGAAAGTCAGCGGTCCTACTTAAAAGACTATATAGAAAAAAAAGGATATCAACTAATAAAAGAATATACCGATGACGGCTATACTGGAACAAATTTCCAACGTCCTGGATTTCAAGAATTGTTAAACGATATAAAAACAAAAAAAATCAACATGATCCTAGTAAAAGATCTATCAAGATTAGGACGGAATAACAGCCAAGTTAGCTTTTATTTAGACGAATACTTTCCCCTTTATAACATCCGTTTTGTTGCGATTGATAATGATTATGATTCATTTATCCAAAATGCTTCAAAAGAATATGCATGGCTTACCAATGGAATTAACGAAACTTATTGTCTAGACATTTCCAAAAAAGTCAGAAGTGCCTTAAAAATTCGAAAAGAAAAAGGACTTTTTACCGGATGGAAAGCCCCTTATGGATATCAAAAAGATCCAAAAAACCCACACAAACTCATAATAGATCCAAAAGCAAGCAAAATTGTAAAGCAAATTTTCTTTCTTGCCTATCAAGGAAATCGTCCCAATAAGATTGCTACCATATTATCAAATAAACACATTTTACCTCCAAGCAGCTACGCAAATCCATCAAAAAAAGAAACATTGACTTCACATCTTTGGTCTTCGAAAACCATCCAAGACATTCTAACAAACGAAACATATCTCGGTAATCTAACCCAAGGAAAACGAAAAAAAATAAACTACAAATTAAAAAAAGAAATTCGCATTCCCAAAGAAGATTGGATCGTTGTTCCAAATACACACCAACCAATCATCGATCATGATCTTTTTTGGTTCATCCAAGAAAGATTAAAAAAAAGCACCCCTTATCCCAAAAAAGAAAAAAAATTACTTAGTGACTTTCTTTTTTGTAAAGAATGCCAACATAAAATAAGCATCATTCAAAGCAAAGACAAAAAAAGATTTTATTGCAATTGTTCTTATTATAAAAAATATAGTAAACTTCATGCATGTACTCCGCATACTCTAAATTATCAAACCTTAGAAAACAATATTTTAAATATCATCCAAAACCTTTTCCAGCAAATCGATTTTTCTTCCATAAAGTTAGACTCTTCCATAATCCAAAAACAAAGAAAAAAAATAGAAAAAGAACTTTTAACTGCGAATGCTATCCTAGATCAAGCCTATATGGATCAAACAACAAAAAAAATCGATTCCAACCAATATCAAAGAATTACTTCTAAAATAAATAGTGAAATCAACCACTTAAATTCTTTAAAAGAAGATCTACAAAACAAAGAAAAAAATTCAAAACAACACCTTTCTGATTTTTTAAAATTATAACATCCCAATAACACACTTTTATATTATTTAATTGATAAAATTCTTATTAACGAAAAAAAAGAAATTGAAATTTATTTTAAATTTTCTAACGATATCTTAATCAAAAATTCTTAGAAAAAATTAATTTTACACTTGAAATCTAAAAAAAACTATTGTATATTGGTTTTAATAAAATAGAAAGGACACAAGATGAAGAAGTATTATAAAAGAAAGAAAAATTCCGTAATTGCTGGTATTCTTTTTCTAGTATGTTTCATAGCAGGAGGATTTTCTTTATATCAAGAAGATATTTCTAACCTTTTTGCAAAAGAAAAAGAACCAATTCAAGCTTCTTATACCCTAGAAGATATACCAGAATATAATGGAAATGACTATATTATTTTAAATAACAATGAGCCAGATTTCACCGAAGAAGACTTTACCTTTACTGGAGAAGAATATAGCGATTTAGACGCTCTTGGACGATGTGGAGTAGCAAAAGCTAGAGTAGGAATCGAAACCATGCCAACCGAAGAAAGAGGCAGTATTGGTATGATTAAGCCTTCTGGATGGCACACCGTAAAATACGACATCGTTAGTGGAAAATATCTTTATAATCGATGTCATCTTATTGGTTACCAATTAACAGGAGAAAACGCCAATCCTAAAAATTTAATTACTTGTACTCGAAGTATGAATACCGAAGGAATGCTAGAATTTGAAAATCAAGTAGCCGACTACATTGAAACCACCAAAAATCATGTTTTATACCGAGTAACTCCGATTTTTGAAGGAAATAATTTACTAGCAACCGGTGTTCAAATGGAAGCAAAATCCATCGAAGATAACGGAAAAGGAATAAAATTTAACGTTTTTGTTTACAATGTACAAGATGGAATAAAAATTCAATATTCCACTGGAGAAAGCGAACTAGAAAAAGATTCTTAAGACAAGAATCTTTTTTAATTTCTTTTTTTATAATCAAAATATTCCCAAATACAATAAATAAAAAATTGAATCGAATCAATCAGAAATTGCAAAAAAATCCCTCCTTTGTTCTTTCTTATATCATTCAAGAAAAACAAAAGAAATCCTTTTTTCTAAACATATTCTCTATAAGAAACGATCCCCCTTTCTTCCACCGATGATGTATTTTCCTTTTAAATCCTCCACAGTAAAGTTATCTATTTTTTCTCTAGCAACCAAGAAACTTCCATCTCTTTTGGTTAAACCAGCAAAATTTACTAAATAGTCCTTTTCTCCTTCGTTATAAACATAAATCGTAGCTTCACTTCCACAAAATCCAATCTCTACATCATTGGAAAGTACTGCAGCAGTTACTTTATCCGCACCTGTGAAGAAAAAAAATAAAACAACAAAAAAAACTCTTAAGAGCTTTTTTGAATATCTTCTGATAAATTATATAAAAAATAATTTATTTTTGTATACATGTTATCTAAAAAAATAGGTTCAATAACAAAATAAGCTTTTTTATCTAAAAGACTTTGTATACATCTTTGCATAAATCCTTGAAAATCTAAAACCAATTCTTTTTCTTCTTTTGTTAACTGCAATTGATTATCTGGAGTTAAAGGTGTTTTCTTATATTTTTCTTCTGCACTTTGAAACCGTGTAATAAAATTACTAGCTTCTCTAGCAATTTCTTCGTTTCTAGGATCAATTAGTTTATAAAGAAAAACGGCAATCGTTTTCATAGAATTATTAAAAGCAAATTCATAGTTAATCGCAAACGTTGGATCTGATTTTACTTTTTGCATTACTCGGTCCAATTCTCCACGAAAAAGTTCTACATCATAAAACATAAATTCATACATGGTTGGATACGTATAAGAAAAAACATCTTCTTTCCATAATTCGTTATATACCATTTGACTTAACGTAACAAAACGAGAAGCAATTTCATAAGATTCGTTATTTATACTCGTAACTTCATTTTCTAATTCTGAAGATACCGACGTCACTTCTCCAGGTTTTAACGTTAATTCTTTTTTTGTAATATCCGTAGCAATCGGAACTTGAAATAACTTCTGTGTTAACTCTTCTAAAGGTAAGGTATACGGAGTAACAAAAATAGGATATTCAAAGGCTGTGGAAGGAAGTTTCCCGTCAGCAATTTTCATAAGCCTTCGTCCTAATTCTTCACAACGAAGAGCAAGATCATTTGCTTCTTGTATATATTTTGTTTCATGTGGAGGAAATGAAGTTTGAATATTAAAACAATATTCTCGTAACGATCTTAAAAAATATAAATTAATCCCAATCGACTGTTCTACATATTCACGATCATTTAACAAAGTATCATCCTTTCTATATCTCATAAAATTATATGTAAAAAATCAAAAAAAATGAAACTTATTTTTCTTTTTTTACTTTCATACAATAGCTTAGGTGATCCTATGAATATTCAAGAATTTTTTAACGAAGAAAACCTTTCTTTTGAAGAACTTCTCACGCAATTTTTAAAACAAAAGATAAAGGAAAAAGAAATATGAACTATCAAGTTGGACTTTATATTCGCCTATCTAAAGAAGATTTTGATAAAAAAGATCATGCAGAAAGTGAGAGTATTCAAAACCAAAGAACTTTATTAGAAAATTATGTCAAAAAAAAGAATTTAAACATCTATGATGAATATATTGACGATGGTTTTTCTGGAACCAATTTTGATCGTCCTAGCTTTCAAAGATTATTAAAAGATATTGAAAAAAAAAGAGTGAACATGGTTATTACCAAAGATTTATCAAGGCTTGGAAGAGACTATATTCATACTGGATATTTATTGGAACAATATTTTCCGTTAAACAAAGTTCGATATGTTTCTATTTTAGATCAAATTGATACAGAATCCGATACTTCTAATAACGATATTGCTCCTTTTAAGTCTCTCTTTAATGATATGCAAAGTAAAGATACATCAAAAAAAATAAGATCAATTTTACAAACAAAGAAAAAGCAAGGACTATTTTTAGGGAGTTCTTCTTCTTACGGATATCAAAAAGATCCATTCAACAAACATAAATTAATCATAGATCCAAAAACAGCTCCCATTGTAAAAAAAATTTTTCTATTAACCTATCAAGGAAAAAGTAAACAACAAATTTGTAATTTTTTAAACAAAGAAAACATTCCAACTCCGACAAATTATAAACATCCAGAAAAACAAATTAAGCAATGGACAACAAATTGTTTATATCCAATTTTAAGAAATCCAATCTATCTTGGTCATATGGTTCAAGGTAGACAAGCAAAATTAAATTATAAATCCAAAAAAAGAATCCTTTTATCCAAAGAACAATGGATTGTGGTTCCAAATACCCATGAACCCATCATTCCTTCGAAAGTTTTTGAAACAATTCATTCAAGAAAAAAAGAAAAACGAAAAGAATCTTTATCCTCGATTCTTGATTCTCTTCTATTCTGTGATGACTGCCAATCCCCAATGAAACTCTTAAAAGATGATAGAAATAAAAAAAATCCACACTATAATTTAAATTGTTCTTCTTATTTATCCCATTTGCAAAAACAAACTTGCACATCACATTTTATTTCCTATACCTTGATGGAATCCACAATAAAAGAGAAAATTTCCCATTATCTTCATTCAACCACGCCAAAGAAAATCTATTCTTTACTAAAAAAGGAAAAAGAAAAGGAAATAGATGTACAAAAAAAATTTCTATTAGAGAGAAAACAAAAAGAAGAAAATATTTTATTAAATTTATATCAAGATCAAATAGATCATACGATCGATCCTATCATATATAAGAATTTAAAACAAAAAACAAATGAAAAATTAAAAGAAATAGAAAAAGATATCTTTACCTTTGATCAAAAAACATATGATTTTTCTTCTATAGAAAAAATCGTTCAAAACTTTTGGAAGCAACCTTTTACCAATGATTTTTTATGTTTTATCATTGAAAAGATTCTAATTACAAAAAACAAAGACATAAAAATTTATTATCGTTTTTCTTCACACCAGAGGTTAAAATAATCTCAAGATCAATTCCCTCTTCTTCAAAATAACCTAATTCTTTGGCAACGTATTGTGGTGCATAAAAAACACTATGCGTTACTTCAGCAAGTCGTACCTTTTTAAAATTACTAGATTTTCGATTATGAATAAGGAAAAAGGCTGCCACAATTAAAATAACGAACACACTACAAGAAATTATAATTTTTCTCAATTTTCTTATCCTCCTTTTCTAGTTTAGTATATTCGATACCTTTATTTTGGTTTGGGCAAAAAAAAAGATGAAAATTTAAATTTCATCGTATAATTTAGCATTTGGCTTTGCGTTTAAAGAAAGATCTGCAGTAATTCCTTTTAAATGTGCATAATAAGCAGCTGCTCCAATCATCGTAGCGTTATCGGTACAATATTTTAAATCTGGGATCGATAAATGAATGTTTTTTTCTTGACAAAGTTCCGTTAATTTTTCTCTAAGTCCTTTGTTAGCAGCAACACCTCCGGCAACAATTAAATTTTTTACATGAAATTCTTCTAACGCTCGCATTGTTTTTTTCGTAAGAATTTGAACCACTCGATTTTGAAAGGAACAAGCCAAGTTTTCTTTACAAATTGGGATATCTTTTTGTGCATATTTATGATTTAAATTAATTACAGCACTTTTCATTCCACTAAAACTAAAGTTATAACTTTGATCATCTAAAGGAAGTGGTAAATCGTAAGTATCCATTCCTTGATGAGCAAGCATGTCAACTTTTGGACCACCAGGATAAGGTAAATCTAAAACACGTGCTACTTTATCATAAGATTCTCCAACTGCATCATCTAAAGTTCCACCAATTCGTTTAAAAGAATAATGATCTTCCATAAGAATTAAGTCCGTATGTCCACCACTTACGACTAAAGCTAATAAAGGAAATTCCATTTTTTCCTTCAAGTTATTCGCATAAATATGTCCTGCTATATGATGGACAGGAATCAACGGCTTTTGATACATATAAGATAATGTTTTTGCACATTCAATTCCAACAAGTAAAGATCCAACCAAACCAGGACCATAAGTTACTGCGATCGCATCCATATCTTCTATATTTTTTTTTGCTTTTTTCAATAATTCATCTAATAAGAGAATAATCGACTCGACATACATACGGCTAGCAATTTCAGGAACTACACCACCGTAATGTGCATGAGTATCCATTTGTGTAAACGTTACAGTTGCGATTCCCGTATGCCCATTTTGAACAATCGACATACTTGTTTCATCACAACTAGACTCGATTGCTAATACATAAAAGTCTTTCATTTATAACACCTCTTGATACATCAAATATGCATCGCCATCAGAATAATAATTTTTACGAATCGATACAATTTGAAAATGACATTTTTGATATAAAGCTATGGCAGGTTTATTTTTTTCATTTACTTCTAAACTAATTTCTTTTACTCCCTTATGTTTTAATAAATGAATAATTTCATTTAAAAAAAATGTACCAATCCCATGATTTTGATACCTAGGAAAAACATAAAGATAATCAACTTCTGCACGTTCTAAAAATCTCTGAATTTTACAAAATCCAATCATTTCTGGATTTTCATATACATAATATTCCTCGTAATCTTCATAGGTTGGATGAGTATCTTGAAAATAAGATAAATAAGGAATAATTTTATTCAATTCCGTTTTCGTAAGTAAACGAATCATTTTTTTCCTCCGCTTCTGTTTTCTTTAAATATTTTGGGTTAACATCATAGACATTTGTTGAAGGTGTATTTTTATATTTGTCCCATATTTTATATACATTTTCGGACGGATTTACCGTATTTGGAAACAAATCGGAAATACCCACAAAAGAAACATCTAAATTTTGAACTTTTTCTTTCAAAGCATCCATAGAAATGTATTGATCTTCTAAAATGGCATTCAAATTTTCATCATAAATAGCCGAAAAAACATATCCTCTTCTAGCATCGATATATGGTACAACATATTTTGATGAAACCTTCGTGGTTGCTAAAAGCTCCAATTTAGAAATTGGGACAATCTCTGCTTTTAAACCATAAGCCAATGTTTTTGCGATCGTAACACCAACACGAATGCCAGTAAAACTTCCAGGCCCTTGTGTCACATATATTCTATCAATATCATGAACTGTCAAATGATTTTTTTCAAGTTCTTTTTTTAATGTCAAAAGAAAACAGCTAGAGATCTCTACAATATTTTCAGATTTATAAAAAGATAAAATTCGATCATCTTTTAGAAAAGATATAATAAAATTGTGATCAGCAGTATCTAATAATAAAGATATCATATAACAGCTTCACACAACTCTTCATATTTTTTACCCATTGGTTGTAAAATTAATACTCGTTTATTTTCATCAACAATTTTAAATTTAATATCTAAGCGCTCTTTTGGTAAAATGTCTTTGATCGTATCTGCCCATTCAATTACAACTACACCACCCTTTGTGAAATATTCTTCGATGCCTACCCCTTCGGTATTTCCATCAAGACGATAAACATCCATATGATATAAAGGAAGTTCTCCTTCATACTCTTTAATAATCGTAAAGGTTGGGGAAGTAATCGGTTCTTGTACTCCTAAAGCATTTGCGATTCCTTTCGTAAAAACGGTTTTTCCACTCCCTAATTCTCCATTTAAACAAATGATCATATTTGGAAATTTTTCTGATTCAAAATTTTGTGCCAATTCAATGGTATCAAATTCACTTCGCGTTGTAATTTTATATTCCATTCTTATCACCATTCATATTATAGCAAAAAAAAAAGTTTAAATAAACCTTTTTTGAAAATAATTTTACTTTCTCCGAATGAATTCTAATAAGGACTTCAAGCATTTTTTTATCCATCATAAGAATCTATTTGTCGACAATAAAATATTTAAAAAA
>CALVWH010000010.1 GCA_944364705.1 uncultured Bacilli bacterium
AAAAGATTGAAGTAAAAGTTAAAAATTATCAAGGAAAAGAAGAAGCCTTTCAAGTGATTGAAGAATGTCGAAAACGCTATCAAGAAGAAATTCAAAAAAAAGAAGGTGAGTCATGAAAAAAATAGGAAAGATTTTTTTGGGAATCCTTTTTCTTTTGGTGGGAATTTTTGTTTTATGCATGAATGAACAAAAAAACATAAAGGATTATAAAAAATTAAAAGAAGTGAGTCAAAAAGTAACAGTGGTTAATCCGGATGCTATTTACGAAAGCAATAATGATAAATTTGTTAAACTTGCTGGACCATTGGAGCTTTCTAATCCTATTACCGATTCTTTTTCCAATATTAAAGTACAAGCAGTAAAACTATATCGAAAAGTAGAAGTATATCAATGGAATGAAAAAATTAAAAATGGAAATGCTACTTATGAAAAAGTATGGGATGAAGCTTTAGTTTCTTCCTCTTCCTTTTTAGAAAGTGAAGGACATGAAAATCCTACAGAAGTTTCCTATTATTCTGAGTTACAATATCCAGATCTTGTAAAAATTGGGAATTATATTTTAACAAGTGATCTTTTAAATTCTTTAGACTATAATGCTGAGATTTTAGAATATCCAGATGCGATACAACTACCAGAAGGATTTTCTTTGGATGGAAAATATATTACCAATAGTGTAGATAAGGAAAATCCACAAATTGGGGATGTTCGCATCAGTTATTCTTATTATTATGGAACAAGTTTAAGTATTTTAGGAAAACAAATCAATAATGGTTATCTTACGAAGTACGAAGAAAAAGACCAAGATCTTACGAAAGTAGTTCCTGGAATTCAGAATGTTGAAGTTTTATTAGATGAAACGATTTTAGCAAACAAAGACTGGAATTTTATTTTTCGTATTTTAGGTTTAATTTCTCTTTGTCTTTCGATTGCTTTTCTAAGTGATTTTCTAGCAACCGTTAAGGGTTTCCGAAGAGTTTTCCGTAAATTTTTAAAGCAGTATCACATTTTAATTAGTTTTTCTTTCGGAATTTTACTTTCTATGTTTTGTATTAGTCTTTCTTGGATCTTTTACTTATTTGCATTTGGACTTACCTTGCTTCTTCTTTCCATTGGCTTTTTGATTTTACTATTATATTTTATTAAAGTAAAGCTATAAATTTCTTGCATATCTTTTCGGGTTATGCTACTATAAATTTAGGGGATGGTCTTATGGGAAATAAAGCGTTAGCTGTAAAATACATTAAAGAAAAATTAGAGAAAAAAAGTTTTCTTAGTTACGAAGAAATTGCCCAAATTACGGATTATCATCCCAAATATATTTTAAAATTAAAAAAAGATATTATCGAAGGAAAGTTTCATTTAGAACATGGAAATAAGAATAAAGTACCAGTCAATAAAATAAGTCCAGAAGAAGAAGAAAAAATTGTAACTTTATATAAAAGAAGTAATGCTAGTATTCGTAAATTTTGTAACTTTTATCATACGAGAAGTTATTCTTGTATTTATGGAATTTTAAAAAAACATGGATTATTAGAAAAAGAGAAGAAGTGACTTCTCTTTTTTTCTGTAAAGTAAGAAAAAATTGTAGAATTTCTTTGATAATAGGAAGTGAAATGTGGTATACTAATGAATGGAAATATAGGAAGGTGATAATTTGAAAGATGCTTGGAGATCTTTTGTTCCAGGAAATTGGAACGAAGAGATAAATGTTCGTGATTTTATTCAAAAAAACTTTCGTGCTTATGAAGGAAACGAAAGCTTTTTAGCAAAATCTACGGAAAAAACAAAAAGAATTCTTAAAATTTGTGAAGACTTAAATAAAGAAGAATTAAAAAAACATGTTTTAGATATTGATGTTGATCATATGTCTGGAATCGATGCTTTTGAACCAGGATATATTTGTGATGAAGATGATGTTATTGTTGGTCTTCAAACCGATGCACCATTAAAAAGAATTGTCAATCCATATGGTGGAATTCGTATGGTGTATCAAGAGCTTGAAGCTTATGGATATAAACTTAATCCAACGGTAGATAAATATTTTAATGAATATCGAAAAACACATAATCAAGGTGTTTTTGATGCATACACAAATGAAATACGAAAAGCTCGTCATGTTGGACTTTTAACAGGGCTTCCAGATGCTTATGGTCGTGGAAGAATCATTGGAGACTATCGTAGAGTTGCTCTATATGGTATTGATTATTTGATGGAGCAAAAGAAATATGATTGGGATCATTTGGTTGGTCCTGTTATGGATGATGCTCTTATTCGTCTTCGTGAAGAAGTTTCGATGCAATATCGTGCATTAGACGCAATTAAAAAAATGGCTTCTCGTTATGGATTTGATATTTCAAAACCAGCAACGAATGCAAAAGAAGCAATTCAATGGACTTATTTTGCTTATTTAGCAGCTATTAAAGAAAACAATGGGGCTGCTATGAGTTTAGGTAGAGTGGATGCTTTCTTTGATATTTATATTCAAAGGGATCTTGAAGAAGGAACGATTACAGAAGAAGAAGTTCAAGAACTTATCGATCAGTTTGTTATTAAACTTCGTTTGGTTCGTCATTTAAGAACTCCGGATTACGATGAATTATTCTCAGGAGATCCAACGTGGGTTACTTGTTCGATTGGTGGAGTTACGGAAGAGAAAAAATCTATGGTAACAAAAACTTCTTATCGTATTTTACATACTCTTACGAATCTAGAACCAGCACCAGAACCAAATATGACTGTTTTATGGAGTGAATATTTACCAGAAAACTTTAAGAAATATTGTGCAAAAATGTCAATTGAAACGGATGCGATTCAATATGAAAATGATGATGTTATGCGTCCAGTTTATGGAACTGATTATGCGATTGCTTGTTGTGTATCCGCAATGCGTGAAGGAAAAGACATGCAATTCTTTGGTGCTCGTTGTAATTTAGCAAAAGCTCTTTTATATTCCATCAATGGTGGTGTTGATGAAGTAAAATTTGATAAAGTTATTGATGGAATTGAAAAAATGGATGATGAAGTATTAGATTATGAAAAAGTAAAAGCTTCTTATTTTAAAGTTTTAGAAGAAGTTGCTCGTATTTATTCGAGTGCTATGAACATCATTCATTATATGCATGATAAATATGCTTATGAAGCTGGACAAATGGCTTTACATGATACGAATGTTCATCGTTATATGGCCTATGGAGTAGCAGGTCTTTCGGTAGCAGTAGATTCTTTATCTGCAATTAAATATGCAAAAGTAAAACCAATTCGTGATGAAAATGGAATTACGAAAGATTTTGAAATCGAAGGAGAATATCCACAATATGGAAACGATGATGATCGTGTAGATTCGATTGCAAAAGAAGTTTTACAAAAAATGTTTGATGAACTTTCAAAACATCCAACATACCGAGATGCAGAACCAACTATGTCCGTTTTAACGATTACCTCAAATGTTGTATATGGAAGTAAAACGGGAGCAACCCCAGATGGTAGAAAAGCAGGAGTTCCTTTTGCTCCAGGAGCAAATCCAATGCATGGAAGAGATAAGAGTGGAGCGATTGCTTCTTTAAACTCTGTTGCAAAATTGGATTATGCTCATTGTTGTAAGGATGGAATTTCGAATACGTTCTCGATTGTTCCAAATTCTTTAGGACATAGTAAAGAAGAGCAAATTGATAATTTAGTTAGTCTTTTAGATGGATATTTTGTTCAAGGTGCTCATCATCTTAATGTAAATGTATTAAATCGAGAAACATTGATTGATGCGATGGAAAATCCAGATAAATATCCACTACTTACGATTCGTGTTTCTGGATATGCTGTTCGTTTTAATCGTTTGACAAGAAAACAACAAGAAGAAGTTATTGCACGTACGTTCCATGAGAAGATGTAAATGGCTCTTGGTAGTATAGCTTCGATTGAAACGTTTGGACTTGTAGATGGTCCAGGAATTCGTACCGTTGTCTTCTTGAGTGGATGTAAACTCCGTTGTAAATATTGTCATAATCCAGAAATGTGGAAAAAAGGAAAAGAAAATTATACTCCGGAAGAACTTGTAAAAAAAGTTCTTCGCAGTAAACCTTATTTTAAAAGAAATCATGGTGGTGTTACATTTTCTGGAGGAGAACCTTTATTACAAATGGATTTTCTACTAGAAACTTGTAAACGCTTAAAGGAAGAAAATATTCATATTGCTTTGGATACTTGTGGAGTAGGAAATGGCAGGTATGAAGAAATTTTACCTTATATAGATTTGGTCATTTTTGATATTAAAGCTTTAAATCCGAAAGATTACCAAGAACTTACTGGAAGACCAGTGGATGAGTCTTTAAAATTTTTATCTTTATGTCAAAAAATGAAAAAGCCTTTATGGATTCGGCAAGTGGTTGTTCCTGGATGGAATGATCGAGAAGAGTATATGATTGCTTTAGGTGAGTTTATTTCAAAACTTGATTGTGTAGAAAAAGTGGAATTGCTTCCTTATCATACGTTAGGAATTGAAAAATATAAAAAATTAGGAATTCCATATCCTTTGGAAGGTGTTCCTGCGATGGATAAAGAAGCTTGTGATGAATTGACTAAGATTTTATTTCATCATTTAAAAACTTCTAAAGAATAAAATTTCTTTAGAAGTTTTTTTTGAGAAAAATTATAAGCTTTACTTTTTTATTTGAAGAACTGTATAATATAAATAAATTATAAGTGTTATTTTTACTAAAATTATTGATAAAGAAGGAGTGAAATCTTGTATAAGAAAAATGTTATAATTCTTGGAGGAAATACACCAAATAATATAAGTTGGATAGAAAATATGAAAAGAGTCTATAAAAAAAATTATAAGGTATCTACTTTATTTTTTGATCATTGGAAAGATAATACAAAGATAGACTTTGAGAAAGAAAGTGAGAAATTAAGAGCTTTATGCAAGGAACAACAAGATTATATAATAATTGCGAAATCCGCTGGTTCTATTTTAGCAGCTCAAGAAATAAAAAATAAAAGAATCCATCCTAAATTACTAATCGTAATGGGATTTCCTTTAAAATTTGCTTTAAAGAATCATATAAACATTAAAGATTTATTTAATGATATTCGTAAAGTTTGTAAAATTTTAATTATTCAGCAAAAGTTTGATCCACAAGGGAATTCTAAAACGATTTGTGACTTATTAAATGAAAATATAACGATTCAAATAATAAATGGGAATAAACATGTATATGCAAATTTTGATTCCATAAAAAAACAAGTTGATGATTTTATAGAAACCAATTATTTATGAAATCTACTGTGATAAAATTGAAAACCTTTCTAAAAAAGTTTAAAAAAAAGCAGGATTAACCTGCTTTTCGAATGCGATAAAAATTAATCGATGGTCGATTACAAAAACGATAAGAGAAGGTTGTTGTACCAAGACCACCAGAAATATAAAGAGATGTGTCTTTTATGTTATAAAAAGGTTTATAATATTTTTTGGCTCCTTCTTCTAGAAAAAGCGTTTGTAAAAATGGAAGATTGATATAACCATTATGAGAATGTCCAGATAAAATTAAATCGTAATTTTCTAAATTTACTTTATCTGCATAATCTGGTTCATGAAGAAGTAAAATATGAAAAAGATTTGGATTTTGATTGATAAAATCTTGGGTTGTTTTGGTTTTTTCATTGATTGGATTTGTATTTACTAAATTTGAACTAATACCAGAAAGAAGAATTCGATTGTTTTGGTTTCCATAAATTACTTCATAAGTATCATCTAAAATCGTAAATCCACTATTTTGCATAATATTTTTCCATTCTTTTGATTTTAAATCATACTCTCCACTAACTGCATATTTTCCAATGGTACTTTGAATATTAGATAAAAGAGAAATTAATTCTTCTTCTTTTCCATCTTGATAAGCTAAATCTCCAGTAAATACGACAAGATCTGGGCGAATTACATTGATTTTTTCAATTGCTTCTTTTAGTTCTTTTTTATTTATGGTTGTTCCATAATCTACATCACTAAAGTGAACGAGTTTTAATCCTTCGAAATCTTCTGTTATTTTTTCACTATAAATTGCGTATTCATGAACAACAACTTTTTTGGTTGCTACTTCTTTAACATAGAGCATAAAGAAAGCTGCTAGAACTAGAATAAGAAAAATAATTCCAACAACTTTTGCATAACTTTTCTTTTTCATAGTCCTCCTTAAAATTTACAATTTTCCATAATATAATCGTAAAGGTTTTGATATGTTTTGCTATTATAGTGAACATCACAAGAGGCATCTGTTTTATAGTTTTTAACACCAAATCCGTGATAAGCATCACAAAAGTAAAGATTGCTTGTATTTTTAATTCCATCTTTTACGAGTTCATTGAATTTTTGAATACTTTCATTATTTGCATTTTCATAACATCCACTTCCAATTTTTGGACCAACGGCTACGATGACAATTTTTTCGTTTTTCCAATCACTGCGAGCTAATTGTTTATAATAATTAATATAATTTTGAGCTTGCGCTTCGTTTCCTTTTCCTCCAGCATCGTTAACTCCTAAATTTACAAAAATGTAACTAGGCTCACTTTTTAATAAGTTATTTACTGTTGAAACACCAGTAGATTTTAACCAGTTAAGACCTTCTCCTGTTTTATAAACAAAATGAGCATCCGTGTTACCTCGAACAGTTAAATACATTCCTTCTGTTCTTGAATCACCAACGAAAATATAATTTTTAATTTTTGAAGATCCATTCCCATATTCGACGTCTTTTCCACTTTCATAATCCGAATTGTTTTCATCGGTTGTATTTTGAATACGATCTTGTTCTTCTTGTAAAGCTTCTAAGCGAGCTTGTTCTTTTAATTCATTTACCGTTTCTCTCGTTGCGTTCGTCCAGCAAGTATCGCTCGTTAAATTGACTCCTTCGACAATATACATAACAACATTGATTACGGATGGTAGCAAAAAGATGACGGCAGCAGCCATTAGTTTTTGTCCTAAAGATTTGGTTAGTTTTAATTTATCGTTCATAACGGCTTTTACGACTTCAATCATACAGAAGATAATTAAAATAACGGGAATTAGGATTCGCAGAAACGTTAAAACATTTTTGATAATATAGATGGTTTCGACAAGACCGTAATCGTTACAATTAATAATGGATAGTATTTGCATAGGATCACCTAATATCCTTTCTGATAGTTCTTTTTATAGAATTTATAAACAAGAATGAGAATACCAATACAAAAAGCGATTAATATGATATACCAAATTGGAGATGTTTCTTTCTTATAAAATGTATTTTCTGCTTCAAAAACAATTGGTTTTTCTCGGTAATTGCTTTTGGTAATGTTCCAATTATAAGTATTATCGACAATGCTATCGGCATTGTTTTCAAATACTTCGCCATTGGTTTTAATGTGGAAAGTTACTTGATCTAAGGAACTATATTGATGGAAACATTGAAATTGATCACTGGTTTCAATTCTTATATTTTCTCCAGTAGAAAGGAAAACATCTTCGTAACAGTTGGAACCTAGAAGTTCTTCTACTTGATCGGTAAGATCTTGTTTATATTGATACCCATAAACATTTTCTTTTGCTAAAAATTCTTTTTCAAAATTTTTTTCTCCTTCGAAAGAAGCAAAAGTTTCCAAATAACTTTGGCGAATTAAGGAAGCATCATAGACTTCATTATTTGGTTTGCTTTCTCCTTCAAAGGCTTCTTCTAATGTTGCTTCGTTTTCCAAGATCGTAATTTGATTTTGTAAATCCGAGGTTGTTAAGTCTAAGGTATATTCTACTTGACATCCAGAAAGAAGAAAAAGGAAAAGAAGTAAACTCCATTTTTTCATATTAATTTTCCTTCCTATTATATGAGATTATATAAATCCATCCACATTGCCATCCTGAGCATCTTCCTTTATAGTTGTAAGTTGCTTCATAAAGAGCATCGACATTTGGGTACCAACCAGATTCTCCATTTTGTCCACTTGTTCCGCTCATTCCAGGATTTAACATTTGAATTCGGTCTCCTTGTTTTTGAGAGAAAACAACGTAATGACCTGGAATGAGTACAATTAAGGAATTTCCTTTGTCAAGCTCTTCTACAACCATTTCTTTTTGTTTTTCTTGATCTCCGGTTGAAATATTATTTCGTCCATAGATTACGTTTGCTTCCAAGTTATATTTGTTTAATAGGGAAGAATTTACTAACGTTGCATCATTAATCGCACCTCCATCTTCTCCTGTACTACAGATATTTGGTAAAACATCTGGAGGAGTAATGCTTTGATCATAAAAATGATTAACGATCATCGCAAAAGAGGTATATCCGCATCCAGAGTCTGAAAAAGCTCCATAATTATTACATAAAGGAGTAGATCCCCAACGAGGATCAAATTGATGAAATAAATTAAAATCTCCCATTTCTCCAGAATTGGATCCAGAACTATATTTTACTTTTTTCGCAGCTTTTAGATCTTCTTCCCATTGTGTTTTTATTTTTTCTACTCTTTGTCTTTTTTCTTCATTACTGATTTCTAGTTCCGTTTGTTTTTTCATATCGACGTTGTCTTTGGTTGCCATAGACCAACAATTATCGTTGGTAAGTTCGATTCCTTCTGCAATGTGCATAGCGATGTTGATAATGCTTGGAACAAGAAAAATACAAACGGCTGCAATAATTTTGTGAGAAATTTTTTTCATCATTTTTCCATTATCGACTTTGTCTGAAGTAACATTTTGTACAACACTTACCATACACATAATCACTAAAATCGAAGGAATGACAATTCTTAAAATTGTAAGAACGTTTTTAACAATTAAAAGAGTTTCTAAAGTAGCAGCATTGTCACAGGTTGCAACTTCTAAAATTTGTATCATAGTTTCACCACCTTAAGAATCTATTTCTGCATCTTTCTGCATGATTTCTTGTCTTTTTTGTTCAATATTTTCTTTCGTTGCTTCTTGGTAACAACTGGTATTGGTAAGCTGAATCCCATCGGTAATGCTCATAACTGCATTAATGATCGATGGTAGTAAAAAAACAACAACGGCTGCGATCATTTTTTACTGATGGCTTTAAAAGCTTTTCCAGGACTTGGGTCATCACTAGACATAATGGTAATTACTTTTAAAATCGATAAAAGAATTAAAAGGATTGGAACAAAAATGGTAATGATATTCATAACTGTTTTAAATACATAAAGAGTTTCCATAAGTCCTAAATTATCGCATGTTATATCTTCTAATATATAAATCATAAAGATTCACCTATGTTTATTTTACCATAAAAAAAAAGAAGACTTAAGTCTTTTTAAGAAATTAATAAAATTAAAAATTGTAAAGCCATTAAAATTCCATTATGCATGAAATGAAATCCAATAGTAACAAAAATATTTTTGGTTTTATAAAGCATATAGGCAAAAGCAATTCCTAAAGAAGAATAAGGGATGATATAAAGAAAATCCCAAAAGTTTTGAACATTTCCAATAACATGTAAAGAACCAAAGAAGATTCCAGAAATTAGAATAAATAGAATGTCGTTTTTGAAAATGTTACGAATTCCTTGACGAAATAAAAGTTCTTCCATAAATGGAGCGATTAAAACCGCAGAGATCCAAATATAAAGGGGACTTACTTCGAAAAGTTCATTGATGGTTTGTTCATTTCCAGCAATCCCATTAGTAGAAAATTTTTGTAAAATTAAATTACTAAACATCATAACAAGTAAACCGATAATCCAATATTTAAAACAAGAAGAAAAATATTTTTTATGATTTTTCTTTAAATCGGAATATGCTTTTTTTAAATCATCAAGGAAAAGAAGTAAAATAATCATTAAAAGAAAAATTTCATAGAATAGGGAGTAAAAGATTCGAAACGTTTGAGAAAGGGTACTGGTATCAATGTTTAAAAGAATAAAAGGAAGAGCTTGTAAATTGGAAAGAACAAAATAGAGAAATAAAGCAGCACCTGCTTTTAAAGCTTTTATGATATATTCTTTGTTATTTTCTAATACTTTCATGAAATCACCATATTTATTATACAAAGAATTAAAAAGATAAGCAAGGGAGAAAATGCATCATAAGAATGAAAAAAAGGTTGAAAAGTGTCAAAAAAGGTGATAAGATTGATAAAGATAGAGGAGGTATTTTCAATGAAAAATTTTGCAAATAGCAAAATAGTGGGGGCTTTAAAAACTAGAAAAGCCTTCACATTAGTTGAACTTTTGGCTGTGATTGTGATCTTGGCGATCATAGCTCTGATTAGTACCCCAATCATTTTGGGGATCATCGATAAAGCAAGAAGAGGAGCCTTCGAAGATTCTGCTTATGGAATTTTTGATGCGGGTAGACAATATTATATTAAGCAAATGGTTAAACCAGAAGGAGTAGGAAATCAAACGATTGTTTTTCCGAAAGCAGAAGGCCTTAAATTTAGTGGAGAACGACCAGATGGAGGATTTTTGGAAGTAAATTCGGATGGATATATGTATTTATACATGTATAATGAAGAATATTGTGCGAAAGGAGAAAGCACATCGAATGTCGAAGTCTACCGGAAAGATAGTGCAGATTGTGAAATGAAAATCGTTGCGGATGAGCTTTTGAAAGATGAAAAGCATATTAAGAAGAATGTAAAAGTAAATGGAAATATCGTGGATAAAGTCATAGGAACAAGAGCCGAAAAAAATAATATGAAAAATTATGTATGGTACGCAGGACAACTATGGCAAGTATTGGAAATCGATGAAGAAACGAAACAAATGAAAATGGTGACTGCCCAAAGTATGACTTCTATTGCTTATGGAAATACAAATGATTGGAATAGTAGTTGGGC
>CALVWH010000011.1 GCA_944364705.1 uncultured Bacilli bacterium
GAATATGAAATCAATCATAAACTTATGTACCTAGAAACTTATCAATATTATCAAAAACAAATGTACGAAGATCTTTATTCTTATGAAGAAAAAGGAAAAAGTAGATAAAAAAGCTTGAAAAAAATATATAAATATGATAAAATTACATATGTTTAATCCGCTTATTATAAACAATAATGATTAAAAAAAATATAAGGAGAGTGACAAAATGAATATAATCGATAAAATTACACAAAAACAAATTCGTACCGATCTTCCTGAATTTCGTGTTGGTGATACGATAAAAGTTGGCCTTAAAATCGTCGAAGGAAAAAGAGAAAGAGTTCAATACTTTGAAGGTCTTGTTATGGCTATTCAAGGAAGTGGAATTCAAAAAAACTTTGTTGTAAGAAAAGTTTCTAGTGGAGTAGGAGTAGAAAGAACCATCCCTATGAATTCTCCAACCATTGATTCCATTGAAGTTATTCGTAAAGGAAAAGTAAGACGTGCCAAATTACATTATGTTAGAAATTTAAAAAGCCAACCAAGAATTAAAGAAAGAAGAACAATTATTGTCGATTCAAATAAAGCTGCATAAGCTTTATTTTTTCTTTTCAGAAAGAAAAAAAACGTGTATAATAGAAGAAGGTGAGAAGAATGAAAATATTAAAATCATGGGCTCCTTATCTTGCAATTATATTACTTGTTGTTCTTTTACGTACGTTTATCATTACTCCAGTTCGCGTAGATGGAAAAAGCATGAATCCAACCTTAGAAAATGGACAAATTCTATTGCTTGAAAAAATAAATTCTAATTATAAAAGATTCGATATTGTTGTTATCAATTATGAAGAAAACGGTCAAACAGAAAAATTAATTAAAAGAATTATTGGACTTCCTGGAGAACATATCAGTTATAGAAATAATACTTTATATGTAAATAATAAAAAAGTAGAAGAACCATTTTTTCATTTTGAAACCCCAGACTTTGATATCGCAACCTTAGGAAGTTACAATATTCCCGAAGATTCTTATTTTGTCGTCGGAGATAATCGAATCAATTCCAACGATAGTCGATATTTAGGATTCATGAAAAAAGATCAAATAATCGGTAAAATTGTATTTTCGGTATTTCCAAACTTTGGTTTTATATAAAATCTCAATTTGACGAAGAAACAAAAATATAGTACACTATACTTGTATTTCAAGGGAGTGAAATGTAGTGAATGTTTATAAAACAAGCTTCTTTTTAAGTGGGTTATTCTTTCTTTATCTTATGCTTTTATATAGCGCATTTCAATTCATATTTCCAAAAGAAGAAGCATATACAAAAGTGATTAATAAAGAAGAATATAAGAAAATGGGGCATACTTTAGAACAAATGAAAGTAGAGGTTCTTGAACAAAGTCCACTGGCTATTATGAATACTAAAATTGTTTTCGATGGACTTACGTATGAAGAACTCGTTCAAAAGTTAAATAAAAACTTATCCTCAACGTTAACCGGTAAAGGGAATATTTTTGCCAAACGATGTCTAGAACTAGGGCTAGACCCTTATCTTGCGGTTGCGATTGTTTTACAAGAAACTGGATGCAAATGGTCTTGCAGTTCTATGGTTCGCAATTGTTATAATGTTGGAGGAATGAAAGGAAGCCCGAGTTGTAATGGAACTTCTTATCAATCCTTTTCCAGTTTAGACGAAGGAATTATCGCGTTCATTGATAATTTATATTATAATTATTATGCAGAAGGATTGATCGAACCAGAACAAATCAATTCGAAATATGCGGAAAGTCGTTTATGGAGTGTAAATGTAAGACGATATATGCAGCAAATAAAAATGAGTTAGGAGAATATTCTAATGAAAATTTTACTATATACAGAAGGTTTAAAACATATTGGAAAATCAGGCTTAGGGAAAGCTTTAAAACATCAAATGAAAGCTTTAGAAGAAAACAATATTGATTATACTTTAAATCCAAAAGAAGAATACGATATTGCTCATATTAATTTTTATGGGCCAAAATCTTATTTTTTAGCAAAAAAAACAAAAAAACTTGGAAAAAAAGTTGTATATCATGCCCATTCTACCGAAGAAGATTTTCGGAATTCTTTTATTTTTTCGAATACATTTGCACCACTTTTTAAAAAATGGTTAATCAAGTGTTACAAATTAGGAGATTATATTGTAACACCAACTCCATATTCAAAAAAAATTCTGCAAACCTATGGTCTTAAAAATCCAATCGCAGCAATATCCAATGGAATTGAACTTAGTTTTTTTGAAAAAAATGTTCCAGCTGGAAAAATGTTTCGAGAAACTTATGGTTATAAAAATTCTGATAAAGTAATCGTAGGAATTGGTTTATATATCAAAAGAAAAGGAATTTTAGATTTTGTGGAACTGGCAAAAAGACTACCCGAATATAAATTTATTTGGTTTGGATCGAGTCCATTATATGCATCTCCAAAAGAAATAAGAAAAGCAATCAAAAAAAATCATTTACCGAATTTAAAATTCCCAGGATATGTAGAACCAAATATGATTAAAGCTGCATTATCTGGTGCCGATCTTTATCTTTTCCCGACCTTTGAAGAAACGGAAGGAATTCCAGCATTAGAAGCTTTAGCAGCCAAACAAAACCTATTAATTCGCGATATCCCTGTATTTTCTCCTTGGTTAAAAGACGGTGTTCATTGCTACAAAGCAAAAAATGTTGACGAATTTGAAGAGAAAATCAAAAAAATTCTAACTGGAAAACTCCCTTCTTTAGTCGAAGAAGGATATAAAGTTGCTCAAAAAAGAAGCATTAAAAATACAGGAAAATCTTTAATTGAAGTGTATAAAAAAGTATTAGAAAAGTAGGAGGGATATGTCTTTGGCGGTAAGAAAAAAATATATCATTTTATTTTTTTTTCTCTTTCTTTTTTTCCTTTATTTTCTTTTCGACGTTACCAAAGAAAGAATGTTTTATAAGCAAATCTCTTTTGATGAATATACGTTAACGTTAAAAGTCAAAACAAACGAAATCCATGTCATTTCTTTATTTCATTTTGATAAAGAAAAAAGTAAACAAAAAGAACAAATAAAAGAAATTCAAACCTTTTATGATAAAAAACAAGTGGATCAATACTTTATTGATACTGGAGATCTTATTTTAGGAAAAGGAACTTATAAAATAGCCGTTTTGAAAGCAGATCAAGAAGAAATTTTGGATGTTCTATCTTTAAAAGATCAATGGTTTCAAAGAAAAGAAAATCTTTATGGATACGAAACTATTGTTGTTTTAACCGATGCCTTTTCCTCTTTAGAAGAAACATGGAACCTTTTAGCAACCACAAAGCAGTCTGAATGGAAAAACGTTAAAACGAAAAACACTTGTTTATATTTATATTCAACCAATGGAACAAAAATTTGCTCGTAAATTAAGAAAGGAACTGTTATGAAAAAAATTGTAGCCATTACTTCTTTCCTTCTTTTGATCGATCAAGGAATTAAAATGCTAATCGATCATATTTTTGCTTTAAATGAATCTTTGGTTCTGATTCCTCATTTTTTTTCTTTAACCAAAGTACAAAATACCGGTGCTGCTTGGAGTATTTTTGAGGGAAATCAACTTTTTTTAATTCTTATCAGTATTTTTGCTATCTTCTTTTTGTATTTCTTTTTTATTTATAAAAAAAAATTAACAACTTTTGAAATTTTTAGCTTTGGATTGTTATTTGGAGGAACCTTAGGAAACCTTGTCGATCGAATTTTTCGTGGACATGTTATCGATTATCTTGATTTTACCATTTTTGGCTATTCGTTTCCAATTTTTAACTTTGCCGATATTTGTATCGTTGTTTCTATTATTTTTCTTTGTATTTGGTATTGGAGGGATGAACAATGCAAGAATTCTTTGCAGAGGAAGAAAAGAGATTAGATCTTCTTTTAGCCGATTTTTTTCATATTAGCCGTGCACAAGCACAAAAAATGATTCAAACGCAAGAAGTATTTATTGATGGAACGCTTGCAAAAAAAAGTGGACAATTAGTCAAAAAAGGTGCAAAAGTACAAACCAAGCCTTATGAAGAACCTGTCATGGATGTAAAAAAAGAAAATATCCCTTTGGATATTGTTTACGAAGATGATGAGGTTGTTGTTATTAATAAGCCAAAAAAAATGGTGGTTCATCCAGCACCTGGAAACTATGAAGGAACGTTAGTAAATGCACTTCTTTATCATTTTCAAAATCTAAGCGATGTTAATGGAAGCACTCGTCCAGGAATTGTCCACCGAATTGATGCGGATACGACTGGACTTTTGATGATTGCGAAAAATAATAAAGCCCATGAATTTTTAGCAAAAGAATTAGAAGAAAAGAAAACGAAAAGAAAATATATTGCTTTAGTTCATGGTGTAATTTCACCAGATACTGGAACCATTGATGCTCCAATCGGACGTGATCCAAAAGATCGAAAAAAAATGGCGGTTGTAGAAAACGGTAAAAACGCCATTACTCACTTTAAAGTTTTAGAAAGATATAAACGTGCTACTTTAATCGAATTAGTCCTAGAAACTGGAAGAACTCATCAAATTCGGGTACATATGCAGTATATTGGACATCCAGTTGTCAATGATCCTGTTTATTCAACTCATAAAGTTCTTGATGATTCCGGACAATGTTTACATGCGAAAGAATTAGGATTTCATCATCCAAAAACAAAAGAAGAAATGCATTTTACTTGTGATCTTCCAGAGTCTTTTATAAAAATTTTAAATCTTTATAAAAACGAGTAAATGTGCTATAATAGAAATGGAAGGAGATTTTATGCAAGAACAAGAGTTAATTATGAACGAAGCGGATGAAATTGTTATGAAATTATTGCACTTCTTTATTACCGAAGAAGGATATAATCCAATTATTCTAAGAGGTGTGAATAATGAAATTTGGCTAGAAAATCTACAAAGTGAATATAAAGTTGTTCGCATTGTTTCTAATTATATTCATAACGACGAACAATTAAAATACGATATTTTAAAAACCAAACATATTGTAAATAAAATAAAACAAAAAACCTTTTCCTTTCGTTTACCTACGTTAAGTTTATTTGTTAATATGGGAGAAAATGTAACGAAAATGAAAAGTGGAAATAATGTGTTTGATCATGTTTCTTGTGTGAAAATTGATTCAATGAACGATATTAAAAAAAATAAGTTTTTAAATACCGTATTTCCTTTAATTTCACAAGATATGAATTTTAAAGAAAAAGGAATGGCTTTATTTGTAAAACTAACGAATGACATTAATAAAAAAAATATTACCGAAGCTAAAAAGGCCGATGATGTTTTTCAAAAGAAAACACCAACGATTACTTATATTCTTATGGCCATTAACGTGCTTTTCTTCTTAGGAGCTCGTTTTTTTCCCAATTTTTTAGAAAACTTTTTCTTAGTAAATGCAGCAAACATGCAAGGACAATGGTACCGAATTTTAACAAGTGCATTCTTACATTATGGATTTTTACATTTCTTATGTAATATGTATGCTTTATATGTGATTGGTCCACAAATTGAAAGTTTCTTAGGAAAAGGAAAATATATTTTTGTATATCTTATTAGTGCGATTACCGGAAATTTATTTTCGATGACGTTTATGGGAAATAACCAAGCAAGTTTAGGTGCCAGTGGAGCTATTTTTGGACTTTTAGGATCTTTATTATATTTTGGATATCATTATCGGGTTTATTTAGGAAATATTTTAAAATCCCAAATCATTCCATTGATTTTATTAAACTTACTCCTTGGTATGGTCGTAAGCGGGGTTGATAACTTTGCTCATATTGGAGGACTTATCGGTGGAGTTCTTGCAACGATTGCGGTAGGAGTAAAATATAAATCAACAAAATTTGAAGAAGTAAATGGCTTTGTCGCTTTATTGATTTTCCTTGGATTTTTAATTTTTACAGCCTTTCGAGGATTCTAATATGGAAAAACAAAACTATCAAGCAAAAATGGAAGAGCAAATTGCTTCTTTAAAAGGAACTCCAAAATTATTATTACATGCTTGCTGTGCTCCATGTAGTTCTTATGTTTTGAGCCTTTTATCAAAACATTTTCTAATTACTCTTTTTTATTATAACCCAAATATTACACAAGAAAAGGAATTTGAAAAACGATATCAAGAATTAGAACAATTGATTCAAAAAATTCCTCATCAAAATCCCATTTTCTTAATAAAAGGAGAGTATGAACCGAAAACATTTTTAGAACTAGCAAAACCTTATCAAGAAGAAAAAGAAGGTGGAAAGCGGTGCTATCTATGTTACAAACAACGATTAGAAAAAACGGCAACCATTGCGAAAGAAGAACATTTTGATTATTTTACAACGACTTTGTCCATTAGTCCTTATAAAAAAGCAGATTGGATTAATGAAATCGGACGGGATCTAGAAAAAACATATCAAGTTTCTTATTTATATGCAGATTTTAAGAAAAAAGATGGATATAAAAAATCCATTCTTTTATCCAATCAATATCATTTATACCGGCAAGATTATTGTGGATGTTTATATTCGAAAAAGGAGAGAGAAGAATATGTTAAAAAAAATCAATGCCAAAAAATTAGCAGTCACAGTGCTTAGTGGATTTCTACTTGTAGAAACTCCATGGACTTCTGCTATTATAACAAAAGCAGAAGAACAAACAATCGAAACGGAAATGGATGCCGATCAAACGGTTTCTGATTATTTCGATGATTTTTTTACAAAAGTAGAAGAAATTGATGCAAAACAAGCGTTAGAAGACGGAAAAGAAGCATTAGCAGATGGTTTTATTACGATTGTTGATTTCTTTTGTTATGATGGAGAAATCAAAGGATATACCAAAGATGAATTAACAGAATCAGGACTTCAAAAAGTAGAAGAAACTTGGGAAAAAATTGATGAAAAAATCGAAAAAAAATTTCCAAATTACAAAGATTATATTAAAGAAAACTATGAAAAAGCAAAAGATTGGAGTTTAGATAAAATCGATCAAGCTTTGGATTTTGGTTCTGAATTAAAAGACAAGGCTTTTGATAAAATTGAAGACACAATTGGAGAAGAAAATTATAACAAAATCGGAGATGCTTATGAGTCAGCAAAAGAAAAAGTAAAAGAAGGAGCAAGCGATTTAAAAGATTTTGCTACCAAAGGAAAAGAAAAAGTAAAAAGTTTATATGAAAACTTTAGAAGTAACCATTAAACACATGAAAATGTGTTTTTTTTGAAAAAAAATATGTATCTACAGATACATACGAATATTATACTTCCTTTGATTTATGATTCATTAAATAAGAGATCAAAGCATCTGGATCTTTTTCTCCATTAAGAATCGATTCTAAGAAAGAAAGAAAAGGGAAATCAATACGTTTTATCTCACATAATTTTTTAAAAGATTCTAAAGTATAAAGGCCTTCAATGGTTGTTTGATTTCGGTAAGTCATAATTTCTTCTTTTGATTTTCTTTCTCCAATCATTTTTCCAAAAGAAAAATTTCTACTTTTTTCACTCATACAAGTTAAAATCAAATCTCCAAATCCAGATAGAGTAGTAATGGTATGTTCTTCTCCACCAAGAAGAGGTAGAAGACTTTTTATTTGATTTAAAGCTTTGGTTAGAAACATAGCTTTGGTTGATATTGGATACCCCATACCATCTAAAATTCCATTGGCGATCGCCATAATATTTTTAATCGAACCACAAATTTCGGTTCCTGTAAGATCCGAAGAAAGTTCTAATGTAAGAGTATCATTCTCAAGCAAAGAACGAATTTTTTCTTCTTCTGGCTTTTCAGCAGCAAGAGTAAGTCCAGTAGGAACGAAATTGGCCATATCGATTGCAAACGTTGGTCCAGAAATAACCGAAATTTTGGTTGTTTTTAAACATTCTTTCACTACCTCATGCATTAAATTTCCTGTTTCATTTTCAATTCCTTTGGTAGCAATCAAAATAGAGGTTCCTTGATAATCTTTCTGTAATTCTCCTAATGTTTGCCGAACAAACTTTGCTGGGATTGCGAAAACAATTAAAGAAGTATCTTCGATTGCTTCTTTTAAATTAGAAGTAACTTTAATTTCTTCTGGAATTTGAATTCCAGGTAAAGCTTTTTCATTTCTTCTTGTTTTTAATAGACTTTCTTTTTCTTCTTCTACTTTTGTCCATAAAGTAATATTTTTGGTATTTTTATAAAACATAAGGGATAAACTAAGAGCATAAGCTCCACACCCTAAAATGGTAACTTTCATTCAAATTTCCTTTCTAATGCTTCGTAAATTTTTTTTAGAGAAGATTCAAATTTACTAGAATCTTTTGGATGATAATATTTTCTTCCTTTTAAATTGGCTGGCATATATTCTTGTTTTACAAAACTATTTGGATAATCATGAGGATATTTATAATCTTTGGCATTGGTTTTGATATGATCTGGAACATTTCCAGTGTTTCCTTTTCGAATATCTTCTAAAGCTTCGTCAAGGGCTAAATGTCCTGTATTGGATTTTGGAGATAAAGCAAGTTCAATCACCATGTTTCCTAAAGGAATTCGAGCTTCTGGGAGCCCTAAACGTTCACAGGCATTAATACAAGCATCTACTTTCGGACCAATTCCTGGATTGGCTAGTCCAATATCTTCATAAGCAATTACCGTCATACGACGATAAATAATATCTAAATCTTCTGCTTCAATTAACCGTGCTAAATAATGAAGAGCAGCATTTACATCACTTCCACGAATCGATTTTTGAAAAGCACTGATGACATCATAATGACCATCTTCGTTTCGATCATGGAAGAAAACTGGTTTAAAATTAGCATTCTCAATGGTTTTTATCGTAATATGAAAATCAGAAGAAGAATAGTAAGCAACTTCTAAAAGATTATAAGCACTACGTAAATCTCCAGAAGATAAACGAGCAATGGCTTTGATTGCTTCTTCTTCAATTTTTAAAGAGGGGAGGAGATTTTTTTGAACTGCCTTTTCTAATCCTTGAATAATATTTTCAAATGATAATTCGTGAAGTTCAAAAATTTGGCATCGGCTTCGAATAGCGGGATTTATCTTATGATAAGGATTTGAAGTGGTCATTCCGATTAAAGTAATCAGTCCACTTTCTAAATAGGGGAGAAGTAGATCTTGTTTATCTTTGTTCATACGGTGAATTTCATCCAATATAAGAACGATTCCTTTATACATTTTTGCTTCTTCAATGACAACGTCAAAATCTTTTTTATTATTAATTGTAGCATTTAAACTCCGATATCGTAAATTTAATTCGTTTACGATTGCAAACGCAAGACTAGTTTTTCCGATCCCCGGTTTTCCGTATAAAATCATAGAAAAAATTTTTTTATGTTGTACAAGATTATAAAGAACTTTTCCTTGACTTACTAAGTGTTCTTGTCCGACAATATCGTTTAGACAATTCGGGCGTAATTGGATTGCTAAAGGTTCATTCATAACATCACCCATTCCTATTTTACCAAAAGAACTAGAAAAATCATAGTCTTTTTGTTATAATAAATTTGAGGTTAAGATTATGGTAGAAGAAATTGAACGCTTTTTAGAATATCTAAAAATTGATAAAAATTATACGGAAAATACGATTGCTACTTATCAAAATCATCTTTTTTCTTTTGCTTCTTTTTGTCAAGGAAAAAAAGTGATTAAAAAAGAAGATATACGATCGTATTTAGCGCAATTAAAAAAAGAAAATTATAAAGAGGCAAGCATTGCGAATACGATATCCAGTTTAAAAAGTTTTTATAAGTTTTTATTAAAAGAAGGTTTTATTAAAGAAAATCCTATGGAATTTATTGAGATGCCGAAAAAATCGAAACAATTGCCTAAAGTTTTAACGGAAGAAGAAATTACAAGACTTTTGGATTTTAAAATTGAAAATAATTTTGATATTCGCAATAAAGCCATGATGGAATTAATGTATTCTTCTGGTCTTAGAGTTAGTGAACTTGTTTCCTTAACCGTCCATAATTTAGATTTAGATAATGATGTTGTTTTTACGATTGGAAAAGGAAATAAAGAACGAGTAATTCCCATTGGGGATTATGCAAAAGATGCTTTACTAAAATATTTGAAAATTCGTCCAGAATTTTTTAAACGAAAAGTTTCGGATGCTCTTTTTTTAAACAATCATGGAAATCAAATGACAAGACAAGGCTTTTTTAAAATCTTAAAACAAATAGCAAAAGAAGTTGGAATTCAAAAAGATTTTTCTCCACATACGCTTCGACATTCGTTTGCATCTCATCTTTTAAAGCATGGTGCTGATTTAAGATCGATTCAAGAAATGTTAGGTCATAGCGACATTTCTACGACACAAATTTATATGCATATTGAAAATGAAAAGAAAGTAGCAGATTATCATCAATATCATCCACATGGATAGGGGAGGAAGATTTATGAAAACAATAAATGTAACGTTGCCCTTGTTTATGTAGAAGGACAATTTTCTGCATATTTAATGAAAAAAGTAAATTCTACGATTGTTATTGATCATGAAAAGAATTATCGAAAAATTCTTTTATATTATATATCCTTATTTCAAAAACTTCAGTTTTTACATCAACATAATATTACTATTGGAGATTTAAAACCATCGAATATTGTTGGAACAACATTTGTTGATATTGAAAGATAAGTTAATTTTTCAAAAGTTAAAAAGCAATGATCGCAAAGAGATTGATCGTTTGTTACTTTTGTATTGTTTTTTAAATACGTTATCGAAAGAAAATAAAAATTTTTCCTTTTCTTACCTTTTAGGATAAAGTGATTTATCGGATAAAGCAAAAGTCGCATTATCGATTTATATAAATTCTGAGAGGTTAGATTCTAGTTTTGATATTCTTTCTTTATTAGAAAAGGAGAAAAATTGAAAAAAATAAACCTTTTTCGCATGGAAATATGGAATCATCATATAGTTTAATAGGTGATTCGATGCCCAATTTACAATATTCTCTTCTTTTATGTACACTAGCTGGAATTTCTACTTTACTTGGTGCATTTTTTATTTTCATTCCTTGTAAAGATTATAAAAAGTTGATCGCTTTTGCTCTTAGTTTTTCCGCTGGTGTTATGTTATCAATTTCTTTGCTTGAGTTACTTCCAGAAAGTTTCGTTATGATTCAGTCTAGGTATCCTTTTTCCTTTTCTTTTTTATTAACGTTATTTTTTGTTAATTTGGGATTGGTGATTGCGAATATTTTTGATCAAAAAATACAAAGTGATAATTCTTTATATAAAGTAGGGATTATATCCATGCTTGCACTATTTCTTCACAACATTCCAGAAGGAATTGCTACTTTTTTAACAACCAATACCAATCCGAACCTTGGTCTTTTATTAGCAATCTCAATTGCTTTACATAACATTCCAGAAGGAATTAGTATTTTTATCCCAATTTATTTTGCTACAAGAAAAAAAGGGAAAGCATTTTTTTGCACTTTCTTTTCTGCCTTATCTGAGATTCTTGGTGGTCTTTTTGCTTTTTTCTTTTTACGAAATCTAATTACCGAATGGAGAATGGGATATTTATATGCTTTAATCACCGGATTTATGGCATATATTGCCTTTTATGAATTACTTCCTACTGCATGGAAATACCCTTACAAAAAACTAATAAAAGGAGCTTTTCTTGTCGGATTTCTTTTTATGATGGGATTACAATTTTGTTTTTAAATTCTTTATTTTGTGATATAATGTTGATAGAGAAACTGAGGTGTTCGCATGAAAAAATTTTTTATTGTTCTTTTAACTATTCTTCTATTTTTTCTTCTTGTGTTTTTTGCCGGAATCTTTTCTTTTCAAAAAACATTAGCAGCAGCAAATCCATTGTCTTTACTCTCGATTACTTCAGTAAATGCAGAGGAATTTTCAAAAGAAGATTTGCAAAAAATCGATAATCTTACTGTTGAGGAAATTCATGAGTATCTTGATCCAACGTTAATTGAAAATGGAATTCCTACCGATGCATTAGATTATGTTTTAAAAGAAGGAAATTATCAAAATCTAATTAACCAATATGTTGACCGTTATGAAAGCTATTTAAGTGGAAAAGGAAGCAAACCAGAACTTCCAGAAAAAGAAATAAACCAAATTATTGAACAAGGAATTCAAAAATATAAAGAAGATACTGGAGAAAATCTAAATGTAATAAGAATTCAAGAAAAAGTAAACACTGCTTTAAATAGAGTAGAGGAAAAAATCGATCAAGTCAGTGAAAACTCTGTGGTAAAAGCAGGAATGAAAATTTTAACCAATCGAAACATTCCAATTATTTGTATTCTTGCAATTATTGGAATTGCAGTATTACTTATCCTTTTGAATAGTAACATTGTAAAAAGTTTCTTTTGCTTTTTCTTAGCAACACTATCAAGTGGATTTGTTTTATCTCTTTTCGGAATTATTTTAAAATCAAGTTTCTTTGATGAATTTATATTTTTGATAAAAAATCGTTTTGAAATGTTCGCAAATACTATATTTTATAGTGGACTTATTATGCTTGGAGTTAGTATTTTCTTTCTTATTCTCTTCCTTATATTTAAAAAGAAAAGAAAATAAAAAGGAACAAAAGTTCCTTTTTTTTGGGTAAAATTATCTCATTTCAAATGAATGTTCTTCGTCTTTATCTAATTCAAAAGACTTTGAATCTTCTTTATCAAAACCAACTTCGCGGTTTGATACTTTGTTGCAAGATTTTGAACCAACTTTTTGATTGTTCATTTTTGCATTTGTATTATTCATTTTACTTTTTGAATTTACTTTATTCTTTTTCATCATAAATCACCCATTACTATTATGATCAGAAGAATAATAAATATGTAAATTTTTTAAATTTTTAAAAAATTTTTTTAATACTCTAATTTGACATTTTTTTCTATTTGTGATAGGATAAAAGCCCACAAAGAGGGGAGAGATATAATGGAAATTAATGAATATATAATAAAAATGAAACAATTATCCGAAGAAGAAAATTCATTAAAAGCAGAAAGAAGTAGATTAGCTTTAACAGAAATTGAATTAAAAAACAAGAAAAGAAAAGGAAAAAAAGAATTACAGGATATAAATAACCAAATGAATCGATTACAAGATCATCGAAAATCCATTCGTGAAAGTTATCAAAAGAAAAAAAGAGCAAATCTTGCAAAATTATTAATTTATAGTTTTGTTACTCTTATTGGAATCCTTTCCCTGTTTCTTCATCTTCCAATGGTAATGAATTTTATTGTTGCTTTAAGTGTTACTGGTGTCATTGTTTATATTGATAAAAAAATTAACCAAGGAATAAATAATGCAACTTATCGTTTAAAGAAAGCAAATATAAAGTCTAAAAAGTCTTATCAACATTTTTTAAAAAGAAATCGTGCAAAAATTGATAAATTATTAGAAGAAAAAAATTGGTTAAATATAAATATTGAAGAATATGATCAAACATTATCTATTATTCATGAACAATATGAAAAACTTCAATCAGAACTTGAACGATTAAATCAAGATCTAAAAAATCTAAAAAATCAAAAAATAGAAATGAATCAAAATACAAAGTTTAAAGCACATTATCGAAACAATCGTATGATTATTAATGAATTTGATTCTCCGGAAGATAAAAATGTAAAAATTTTTACTTTAAAAAAACCTTCAGACAATTCCGTACAATAAAGGCTAGGGGAGAAGAATAACAACTCTCCCCTATACTTTTATTACTTTTTTTATTTCTATTATATTATGCCTATAAAATCGAATTTTATAGGATAAAATTGTTTATTAAAAGAGTTATTAAGAAAAGAATCTATTTATAATTATAAAATGATTTATAAATAAGATTATTTATAGATGAAAATTTTATATTTATAGATCGATGTTTTCCTTTAAAGGTTTTATAAGAGATAAGAAATAGAATTCTCTTATTTTTTTTGTAAAAGTTTTATATAAAATAGAAGAGATCTATATAAAAAAGGAACAACTTTTTCTTTTTACAGAAGTTAACATAATATATATTATCGTAAGTTAGATAGATTTCATAATTTGATGATTAGTTCTTCATTATCTATTTCATATCATAAAAGAAACCATAATTGTTTTCTATCGATTATATGGATATTTTTTATATATTATCATAACTTATGGATTCAAAGAAAGATATTTCTATTTTTTTATCTTTTATCATTCTTATCTATATCGATATTTATATTTATCCAGATCCATTATGAAATCTTTTCTATATATTATATTTTTTTCTTAAATATAAATTTTTTTTATAAAATATTTTTTTCGTATTTTATTATTATTTTTTTTAAATTTTTAAAATTTTATTGATTGTTTCTTTTTATTTATAATTAAATTTTTTTCAAAAAATCTTTTTATGATTACATATATTATTATGCTTATATTTTCAATTATATTTATTATTATAAATTAAAAAATACTTTTTCTTTTAAGAAAATTCTAACTTCTCTCTCTACTTTTTATAAAATCGATAGAGTAGAGGTATAAAAAAGAAAAGCATTCAATTAATGCTTAAAAGGTAATCCTTAAAAAGAGCTTCCCCTACTCTATTTCTTCATAAAAAAAGATTGAAAAAGAAAAAGAAATAAGATAAAATAAAAGTAAAATAAGGAGGACATTATGATTTATATCATCATACTAATTATATTATACTTACTCTTTTCCATGATACATACAAAGAAAAATTCAAAGGAAATAAAGGGAACAATAGACTCTAATTTATACAAACAAAAAAAGATTATGACTGATTATGAAAAATACTTTTATCATGTTTTATCCAAATTAGAAACAGAATTGCCAATAAAAATTCATCCTCAAATTAATTTAGCAACCATCGTTACCAAAACAAAAGAAAACCGTTATATAAATGAACTCTTTCGAATCATTGATTTTGCGATATTCACGAAAGACTATGAAAAATTATTGTTACTCATTGAAATTAATGATAAAACGCATCGTCAAAAAAAACGATATCGTCGGGATCAAAAAGTAAAACAAATTTTATCTATTGCAAATATTAAACTCATAACCTTCTATACAGAATATTCAAATCAAGAAGATTACATTTTAAATCGAATCAGAAAAGAACTCCATGATCAAGAAAATGACTTTCAAATACAAAAAACGATATAAAAAAGAGAGGCAAACTCTCTTTTTTCAAACTTCTTCTAACATGCTTTTCGAGATTGAATTTCGGCAATTTTAGCTAAAACTTCAGAAGCATTCTTTTCATTAATCCCAGTATAATTTAACTCTTTTAAAGCTTGTACTTTTGCAGAATTTAATTCCATCGTACGACTTAATTTTTCTTCCATTCGATGCTCAATTTGATTGACAAAACGACGATGAGACTCTGCAATTTTTGATTTTGAAGCACCACCATTGGTATATAAAGTCATCGCTGAAAACATAATACTTTCAAAAGCAAATTGTTCTTCTTCATCAAATGCAAACTCTAAAGGTTTTACAAAACCAGTTGCTTTTGCTACATATGCTAACATATATTTATTTTCTTTTGATGTTTCCATCGATTGTAAGAAGTGATACAAATAACGATAAACATTGTAATGTTCTCCGCCATCATCCTCTTCTTCTAATCCTTCTTTTATAATCGCAACAATATTTTCTAAAAGCTCTTTTTCTTTTTTTCCTAATTTGCCATCATTAATGATCGCATTTTTTTCTCTTTCCGTGTTTTCGTTTTTAAATAACGTATTGATTTTAGCTTCTACCGATATAATATAATCCGTATCCACTTTAATTTTATCAATATCTTCTGGAGATTTAACTCCAAGCAAATTTAACAACAATACTTTTTTATCTTTTGGCCATTTATTAATATCATCAAGTTCCAAATAATTATAAATCATTTGTCTTGACACTCCTAAAAACTTAGCTAATTTAACTTTGGATATTCCTAACTCATGCAATATCTCATTCAATCTTCCCATATGTTAAAACCTCCACTATCATTTTATCACTTTTGTGTCAAATGTCAAGTGTAAAGAAAAAGTTAACCAAATAAAAGTTATACATATGGTATAACTTCTCCGTCTTTATAAATTTTATCAATAATTCCTCCACCAAGACATTCATCCCCTAAATACAAAACACAAGCTTGTCCAGGAGTTACCGCTTTTACTTGTTGTGGATAAGAAACAAGAAGATCTCCATTTTCTAAATATTGAAGGGTCACATCATTATCTTTTTGACGATATCGAAATTTACAAGTACATTTTTCTGGTCTTTTTTCAGAAATCCAATTAACTTCATTAATATAAGCTTGATCCGAATACAAATAAGAATTATCTTCTCCTAAAGCAACATATAAAACATTTTTTTCTAAATCTTTCCCAACAACAAACAATCTAGTTTCATTTCCACCAAGATCAAGACCTCTTCTTTGACCAATCGTATAATACATAAGTCCGATATGTTTTCCTAAAACTTCCTTCGTTTCTATATTTACAATATCACCAGGAATATTTGGTAAATAATTTTTTAAGAAATTACGAAAATTCCGTTCTCCAATAAAACAAATTCCTGTAGAATCTTTCTTTCTAGCCGTAATTAATTGTTGTTGTTCTGCAATTTTTCGAACTTCTTGTTTCGTTAAATTTCCAAGCGGAAACAAAACATTTTGAAACTGTTTTCCATCTACTTGAGATAAAAAATACGTTTGATCTTTATTTTGATCCACTGCTCGAAGTAACCTTCCATGATCTACCCTGGCATAATGTCCAGTTGCAATATAATCCGCACCCAATTCTTTCGCTTTTTGAACAAACATATCAAATTTAATATATTTATTACACATAATATCTGGATTCGGAGTTCTACCTTTTTTTAATTCATCCAAGAAATAAGTAAAAACATAATCCCAATATTCTTTGACAAAATCAATTCGGTGAAGAGGAATATTTAATTTTTTACAAACCACAAGGGCATCGTTATAATCTTGTTCTTGTGGACAAATATTCTGATTTAAATCCGGATTCCCTAAAATATCATGGTTTACCAAACTATCCCAATTTCGCATAAAAAGGCCAATTACTTCATACCCTTCTTTTAAAAGGAGGTAAGCAGCAACACTACTATCCACTCCCCCACTCATTCCGATGACAACCTTTTTCATTTTTTTCTCCTCCAATCACTTTTTTAATATTATATCATGTTTTTCCTTTTTCTCACTAGAAAAAAAATAAGAAAGAAAAATTCTTATGTAATTTTATAAAGATAAAACCCAAAGTAGAAGTTTTGGCATAAGAAATGCTTCAAAAACATTAATTAAAACCATAAGAAATAAAGAAAAAAATAGAACAATACAATATTTTTTCATAATCACTTTAAAATTAATTTCTTTTTTCTTGCAAAAACTTTCGATAAATTTTAAAGATAACGATAACGCATAATTTAACAAAAACAAATAGATTAAAATATGGACAATTTGATAAGGAAATAAATAAACAAATGCATAAAAAACACCTTGAAATCCTTTT
>CALVWH010000012.1 GCA_944364705.1 uncultured Bacilli bacterium
GCAATTTATAAAAGGGTGGAAGCATATAGATTGTTTTCTGAACAAGAAACACATGAATTTGCCAAAGTGTATTATAGTGGTAAAGAGGATATGGCAAAATTGAATTTTTATTTATACCCAACAAGAAAAAAATTCATGGATATGAAAAAAGAAGATCAAAGAGAATTTAAATCAGTGCTTCAAGCCTTTATTAGAAGTTATGGATTTGTTGTACAAGTAGCTAGGATGATGGATAAAGATATTCAAAGTAAATATATATTCTGCAAATATTTAAATAAAACATTACCAAAAGAGCATGAAACAACAATAGACTTAGATGATAGAATAGAATTAGAATATTATAGATTAGAGAAAAAATTTGAGGGTTCTATTGAATTAACTTCTGAAGAAGGTGAATTAAATCCACCAAAAGGCACAATAGGAAAAAAGGAAGAAGAAAAAGAACCACTAAGCGTTCTTGTAGATAAGATAAACCAAAGATATAAAACAAATTTTACAAATATGGATAAAGTAATGGAACAAATTACACAAGATTTCCTTGATGATGAAGAAATGGTAAATCTTGCAAAACATAATGATCCTGAATCTTTTAGAAAGGTTTATAATGATGAGTTTCAAAGGAAAGCTTTTAGAAGATATCAGCAAAATACAGATATGTTTGAAAAGATGATGGCAGAGCCAGGATATATGGAAGATTTTATGACGAGTATGTTCAAGTTTATTTATGATAAATTAAAAAATAAGAAGTAGTATCCTGTGCTACTTCTTTATTTAATATGTGGAGAAATTATATTCATAAAAAATAAGTAAAAGTAAATTCTTTATAAATTTCTTACTTTATAAAGTTTTATGTGATATTGATAAACCTATACAATTAATCAGTTTAATATAAAATTATTAACTTAGGAGGGAGAATATGCTATATGGTCATATAATTAATTATTTAAAAGAGTTTATAGATGTGGATATAGAACATACTTCTTTTAATTATAAACTAAATAATAAATCTTCGTTAGAAACATATACACATGAATTACACAAGTTTAATAAATTATATAACAGTTATTTTTTCTCGAAAAACAGGTTACTTTATGTAATAAATAGCTATGAAATTGTATTAGATAAAAAAGAATTAGAACATATTGTTAAAATATATACCTTTTTTAAAAAACATAATTCAAATAACTGCTTTTTAATTGCTGAGTTTTTATTAAGCTATTTTAATTCTATCAATACTTTAGAATATCGAAATAATGTTAAAAATTATAAGGAAATTAGAAAAAATTTCATTAGTGCTTTAAGTACTGAATCTTATTTTAATAAAATTCTTGAGGAAATAATCTATAAGTCCTATGAACTATATTGCAAAATAATTGATTATGGAGTAAAGCAAGAGAATTTTTTTCTAGGAGAAATCATGGAACGAGGTTGTGTAAATTTAATAAAAAATAAACAACTAAAAAAAATGTATATAAAAAAATTATTGAATTATCATATATATCCATCTAGAGTAATAATTTATGATGAAAACATTAAAGATAATATTAAATACTATGAAGAATATTTATTAAATTTAGAAAAAGAAAATAGTTTCAGTAAAAATCCAGATGAAATATTATATAAATTAGATAAAGAAAAATTATTAAAAAGAAAGGTATTTAACAGTGTATTAAATAAAATAATTGATCAAGTAAATATTCTACATGATCAAACATTTGATAAAAAAAATAGTTTTCTTCAAATAATTGCTGAAGCAGATGAATTGATTAAATTACTAAATGACTATTTAACCAAAATTAAAAATATGAATTCAACCCAAAAAAGAAAAATTCATGAATGTTTAGTAAATATATTATATTTAAAAAGATTTGTAGTTTCAGATGAAAAAAGAATGTATTCTCAAATGCATGAATTTAAATATAAAAAAATTATTCCTAGTGATAAAGTTGATGATTTAATTGCAAAAGTAAAGAAAGATATTAGTCAACTTTATATAATATCTTGTGGTAATTTTATTTATGAACTAGAAATGGCATTAAAGAATTATGCTGAATATCCTATTTCATATATCTTTAATTCTTTTTGCATTGATAGTGATTCGCAAGTTTATTTAAAATCAGAAGATGCGATTGAAGATAGCATTTTTAAGCAATATTATGATCAAAAAGGTCTAGATTATACACAAAAGCATCAAAATTTAAAAAATAAATTATATTCAGATTACTATACACAGTTATTAAAATATCTAAGCAGAACTTTTCTGATGAAACAACAATTTATTATATCTATTTTTAGCAACAAAGAAAGAAACAAATCATTGGTTAATATATTAATATCAAAAGGAAATTATAAGTTAAAAAATAATTATATTATATTAGCTAAAAATATTGTTCAAATTGAGCAAACAATTATTAATATAATGAAGAGAAAAAAATTACAAATTTCAACAAAAGGATTTAAAAATCTAAATATATTAGCAAAAGAATATGTTAAAAATGATGCTATTTTTAATGGGTTAATGTTTGTTAATTATATTTTATATGAAAAGCATGGGCTAAATATACGTGATAATATTTCACACGGGAATTATTTTAACAAGAATATAGATGTAGAAATAATAACTTCGTTATGTGCTATTATGTTTTTAAATGGATTATTAAAGAAAGAAAGTGATTAGAATGATAAAAATTAAAAATCGTGATTTTATAAAGTTGTTTGAAAGTGATATATCTAGATCTAAAATAGGAAAAATAGATATGCTTGTTATTGATGATACTTCATTTGATAGTTTATATTATAAATTTCCATTAATAGAAAGGTTAGTGCTAGAAATATACAAATCTATCCCTGGAACAAATATTGAAATGTATAGACAAGGAACAATGAAAACTCTTAATTCCATTATTAATAATAATAAAATAAATGTAATATTACCTGATTTGTATGAAATGATTAATAAATATTTCTATGAATCAAATAATTCTCCAAGAAATAAAATTTTTCATCCTTCAGAAAATAATTCCATTGAGGTAAAAGTTAATTTTGAAGAAATAAATTGTATAATTGCTCGGTTATTGGCCTTACTTAATCATATATCAAAAGAATATAGTTTAGCAACTTTAAATAAAATAGAAAAACTATAATAAATATTTTTCATTTTAGGCACCCAAAAGTTCTCGCAAAAAATTAGGCACCCAGCTAGGTACCCAAAGTATTAAAAATAGTCATTATATAGTTAAAAGGGGATATGAATAAAAGTCTTGTTTTATAAGAGTTTATACAATATTTATAAAATTGCATGACTAATTTTATTTGACCCCCTGAAGGAGCCGAAAGGCTCCATTTTTGTTTGTATTAAAAATTTAAATCTATTTAATTATTTTTTACCAGAAACTTTAATGATAATATGTTATTATTTAAATAAATAACATATAAAATGCAAAAATAAATAAAATAAACGTATATTTTGCACAAAAAACGCAAAAAATAAAAATAAATTACACAAAAATGTTGCTATTATAATAAAATAAGCATATACTATTATTAGAAAAGGAGGAAAAGTCTATGATTTTGGAGTTTAGTATTGTAAATTTTTTATCGTTCAAAGATAAAGTTACTTTTAGTATGTTTGCAAATGCTACGAGTGGTTTAGATGAAAATTATATCATTTCTAATAATCGAAAAATTTTAAAAACGACTGCAATATATGGTGCAAATGCATCTGGAAAAACCAATTTGTTTAGAATACTTACTTTGGTCATATCTATGTTGCGGCGCTCAAATAATGCAAATATCAATGGAAAGCTGCCAATCGTTCCGTTTAAATTTGATGAGGAAACAATTAATAAACCCAGTGAATTTGAAATTAAATTTATTGTTGATGATGTACGATATGTTTATGGATTCTTAGCAGATGCAAATAAAATATATGAAGAGTATTTGTATTATTATCCAAATGGAAGAGAAACAAAAATTTTTGATAGGATAAATACGACCCAATATTCTTTTCCACAAAAAGACGAAAGAATATTAAATGATATTGCTCAAAAAAATGCACCAAATAAATTCTTTCTTGCAACAGCAACAAATTGGAATTATGAAAAAACAAAAATTCCATATAAATTTTTAAGTTCTGATATTAATACTTTTAATAACCTAGGCGGGCTTAGAGATTTAGCATTAAGAGAATATCTAAAAAATAATAAAGAGTTAAAAGATTTTGAGTTAGATTTCTTAAAAAAAGCCGATTTTAATATAGAAGATTATAAAGTTTTAGAAACAGATGTTCCTGATGATGTTTTAGCTGCAATACCTGACTTTATCAAAGCAGGTATGAATATGAAAGAAAGACCCAAAGTATTTACTGCTTTATTTAAACATAAAGGCTCAGATATTGAATTATCATACGAAGAAGAATCGATGGGAACTCAAATTGTTTTTTGCTTTATTCCATTTATTATGGATGCAATAAATAATAAAAAAGTTGTAGTTGTTGATGAATTAGATAAAAGTCTTCATCCGTATTTAGTTGAAATGATCGTTCAAATGTTTAATGATCCTGATATAAATAAAAAGGGTGCGCAATTAATATTTAATACTCACTATACTAATTTGTTAAAATTGAATTTTTTAAGAAGAGATCAAATATGGTTTACAGAAAAAGATGATAGCAATGGAATAAGTGATTTATATCCTTTAAGTGATTTTTCTGTAAGAAAAGTGGAGAATGTTGAAAAAGGATATATGCTTGGCAGATATGGAGCAGTTCCTTATATCAAAAATGCTTTTAATCTATGGGAAGAAGAATAGAACAAAATAGAACAATTAGTAACGACAGAGTAAGAAAAATTAGAAAACAAAAAAGTAAAATATTAATAGCAGCAGAGGGAAAAAACAAAACCGAAAAGACTTATTTTAGTAATTTTGAAGATGGTAAAAAAACATATAATATTACATATGCCAAAGGAAATAATACTGATCCATTAAAGTTAGTTAAAATGTTAGTTAAAGAAATAAAAAAGATGGAATTAGATTTGCAGGATGGTGATGTAGCATATTGTATATTTGATACAGATATTGATCCTGATAAAAATAAAATAATTGACGAAGCAATTCAATTAGCAAAGAAAAATAATATAAAAATAATTACATCTTCACCGTGCGTTGAACTTTGGTTCTTATTGCATTATGGTTATACAACTGCAAATATGAGTAGTGAAGAAGTAATAAAAAGATTAAAAAAATTTTATCCAAAATATGAAAAGAATGTTAATATATATCCTGATATTATAGAAAACTTAGATAAAGCAATAGAACGTGCAAAAAAACTAGAAAAATATCAATTAGATAATAATCGTAGAATAGGGACTGTTGAAGCAAACCCTAATACTGAAATTTATAAAATTGTTGAATATTTAATAAAAAAAGGCTAGGAAAAAATCCTGGCTTTTATTTCAATAAGTTATGTAGTTGGGGTGTTAAAATAACAGACAGTAAATACACGAAAGAAGAATATTCCATGTTAGATGATTTAATTCAAATAAAAATAAATCAGAAATTTTACAAACAAACTACAAAAAAAGAAAAATTGGAAACCCAGAAAAGAGTATTAGAAGATAAGAAAAAATTATTATCTCTTGCAAATCAAATTATTTACGGTTATTCGGATTTATTTTTAAAGTATTATAATTGGTGTAAACCTTTATGTAGATATTATCTTGAGCAATGTAAAAAAGATGTTATGATTGGACCAACGTTAGAAAAAATGAATAAAATCAAGAGAACCATTTATCAAGATTTTTAAAAAATATGAAAATATTCAATGATATGAACTTTGTTATTTGGATAAAAAAGAATTTTTTATTGAGCGGAGGCTATATTGATGAAAGTAATAACAATTAAACAACCATTTGCTTCTTTGATAGTAGCAGGATTAAAAGAATATGAATTTAGAACATGGAAAACAAAATATAGAGGAGAACTTTTGATACATGCTAGTAAAACGGTTGATAAAAAAGCAATGAAAAAATATGAAAAATATCATTTAGAATATCCAACTGGTTGTATTATCGCAAAAGTCAATTTAGTCGATTGTATAAAAATCGATGAGAAAGCAAGAAAAATGTTAAATGAAAAAAATCCTTTTGTTTATTCTAATATCATCAAAAATACCGAGTGGAAAGGTTATGGTTTTCAATTAGAAAATATAAAAAAAAATAAAGCCAATTTATGTTAATGGAAAATTAAGCCTTTGGGATTATGAAGAAAAAAATAATCTTTGTTATGAATGAACAAAAATAGTACCAATGGAATAGAAAGGAATAAGAATATGTTAGATAACGTTTTAGAAACATGTAAATTTGTCGTTGAAAATGCAAACCACGTCAAGATTAATTATGAGAAAGCAAAGGAATTGATCGATGAATTACTCGTATTTGATAATGTTCATTATTTAACTAAAGTTCCTTATGGTGTATATGATATGAGTACGAAAGATATTGTTAACTTTTTACTGATATATGACTCCATTGATTTTTCTTTTTGGGGAGATCCTAAGTGGACAATCGATGCGAATGGAAAAAATCTAGACGGAGGTATCGCCTTATTACATTGTATTTTTCATTTATTTAAAGATCGTGATAGCTTAGAAGTTTATAAACAATTAGAAAAAATGACCCTAGAGGAATTTAAAGAAATTTTAAAAGGTAATGTTGATATTCCTCTTTTAGAAAAAAGATATCATATTGTTACAAGTATCGCTAAAATCGTAAATCATAAAATGAATGGAAATTTTTATGACTACATAAAAGACATGAATATAGATAAGCAAATATTTGAAACAATCATTAAAAATTTTCATAGTTTTGAAGATACTAGAACTTATCAAGGACAAACAATATATTTCTATAAATTAGCACAATTATTAACTTCTGATATTTTACACGTAATGAAAATAAAAGAACAGAAAATCGTTGATTATTCTAATTTATTAGGGTGTGCTGATTACAAAATACCACAAGTTATGCAAGGATTTGGAATTTTAGAATATGATACCACGCTATCTTCCTTATTAGAAGTGAAAACAGAAATCAAAGAAAATAGTGAATATGAAGTAGAAATTCGATCTAGTATGATTGTTGTCATTCAGTACATTTGGGAACAAATCGATAAAAAAATTGACCGGATCGAAATCAATGATTTTATATGGAGTAAAGGACAAGATAAAACCAAAAAATATAAACCTTATCATTTAACTAGAACGACATCTTATTAAAAAACGAAACAATATTTTTAATTAGTTTAAGTAAGGAGAAGAAACATGAGAAAATTAGTAATTTTAAGAGGAGCTATGGGATGCGGGAAAAGTACTTTTATAAAAGAAAATCATTTAGAAAACTATACGTTAAGTTCTGATCAACTAAGACTTATGTATAATTCTCCACAAATGAATCTTATGTATTCAGAAGAAATTCCTCAATTTCAAAATAAAAAAGTATGGCAACTTCTATATTATTTGTTAGAGGAACGAATGAAAAAAGGAGAATTTACAATCATTGATGCTGTACATGCAAAAAATGAAAGTTTCACCATATATAAAAAATTAGCAGAAAAGTATCGATATCGATTATATATTATCGATTTTACAGATATTCCAAAAGAAGAAGTGTATAAAAGAAATTTAATGAGAGAATCTTATAAAATCGTTCCAGAATATGTAATTGATCGTACGTATAAAACCTTTTCAAAAGAAAAAATACCATCTTCTTTTAAAAAAATAAAACCCAAAGATTTTAATGACATAATCAATACAAAACCAAGAACCTTTGATCAATATGATCATATCCATATTTTTGGAGATCTTCATGGATGTTATCAAACAATCAAAAAATATTTTGATCATCATCCAATTCAAAAAAACGATGCCTATATTTTTGTTGGAGACTATTTTGATCGAGGAATCGAAAATTATCAAACCTTTCAATATTTAACAACGCTTATGAATAACGAAAATATGCTTTTTTTAGTTGGTAATCATGAAGATAAATTATATAAATACGCTTGCGATGATGAGTTTAAAATGGATTATGATAT
>CALVWH010000013.1 GCA_944364705.1 uncultured Bacilli bacterium
GTAAAAGTTGTTTTCTATTTTTTATTCTTTGGATTTTTCTTTTTCTTGTAAAATGTTTTGGAGTAATTTTTGAAGTGGATCCTATGTATTTGCTTACATTTAAAATAACGCATCCTTTTTTAAAAGAAACATTTTCTTTTTGTACGTTTTATATTTTACCACTTTTTCTTATTCTATTGATTCCGAAAAATAACATTAAAAGAAATCATGTTCTTTCTTCTAATATGAAACTTACCTACTTGTTTACAAGTCTTATGCTTTTTTTAAATTTATTTTTTATTTTAACGGTTTTAAGTCCTTCTTTAGCTAGTACGTATTCTTTTCCAGAGTTTCATTTGTTAAAAAGTGTTAAGATTTTAGGTTTTATAGAAAAAATTGAAAGTTTTTTATCGATTGCTCCTATTTTTGATATGTTTGTTTTCTTAGTTTTAGGATTTCTTTACATAAAAACTTATGTTCGAAAATATTTTAAGCCATGGGTATTTTATGGAATTTGTTTGTTCTTTCTTTTTCTTACCTTAGCGTATTCTTTTGAAAATATTTCCATTCTTTTAATGATTTCTATGGTTCTTTTCGTTGTTTCTTATTTGATTTTTTTCCTTCTTTCAGTGAAAAAGAAAAACAATCCTACTTCTTAAAATATGGATTGTTTTTTTTCATTAACGGAGAATACCGAAATAAATTTTCTGGAGTTTTATAATCTTTTTCTTGTCTTTGGTTTTGTTTTTTCTCTTCTTCTTTTCGTTTTCTTTCTAGTTCTAAGCGATGATTGTTTTGATTAATTCTTTTACGAACATAATCGAAATGACTCATTTTTTAATACCGAATTGATAAAAGAGAAAAACCAAAAGTGCAAGAATTAAAACAACTCCAATCGCAATAAAAATGCCTTTTTTTGATTTTTTACGATCATAAAAATCATCATCATCTTCCGCAAAATCTTCTTTTGTAAATTTTTGTTCTTTCGTAAAAAAGGTTTGATCAAAAGAATCTTCTTCTTTTTTATATTTTTTTGCCTCTTCTTTGATTAAATTTTTAAAATCAACATCCGAAATGGTATTTCCTGTAGGTTTTAATTCCGATAAAAGATCCAAAGATAATTCATCATCGTTAAAGTTTGATAATAAATCTGCATTCGTTAGTGTATTTACAAGTTCATCAAGTTCTTGATTGGTTTTTTCATCTTCTTTCTTAAGATCTAAATCTTTCAAAAAGTCTTGGTCTTGATGTTTTAGACTATGATATCGATTGGATATGTTTTTTGTATCTTTTGCTTTACTTAAAATATCTCGGATATCATACGTTTTTTCTTCTCCAAAAGTATCTTCACTCTCTTTTGGGACTTCCACTCTTTTTTCTTTTTTTTCTTCTTTTTGATCTAATAATTTTTTAATATCGTTAAGATCTACTTTACCGGATCCAGATAAAGAGGTAATTCCTTCGATATTGGAATATTCTCCTTCTGCTTCATATATTTCACGATATAAATTTTGATTTTTTTTTGTACGTAAATTTTCTGTCAGTTCTTCTTGATAGTATCGATCCATCCGACTAGCCATATGACCACCTTCTATAATAATCTTACCATAAATTAAATACTTTTAAAATGGATTCTCTTTTTTTTTATAAAAAATATTGCTTATTTTACACTTTTTTTCTATAATGGAAATGGAGGGATATTATGAAAGTTAAAGTAAATGAAAATTGTATTGGTTGTGGTGCTTGTACGGCCATCTCTGATGTTTTTGAAATAAATGACAATGGAACTGCTGAAGTTGTGAAAGAAATCGATGAAAAAGAAGAAGATGATGTACGTTCTGCTATAGAAAATTGTCCAGTAGAGGCAATTGAAGAAATAAAAGGAGAAAACTAAAAAAGCAATAGAATTTCTATTGTTTTTTTATTTCATTATATAATTTTTTTACTTCTTTTGGTGTTAAGAAACGATATTCTCCTGGTTTTAATCCATCTAAGGTTAAAAATGAATAGGTTTCTCTTTTTAGTTTTAATACTTTAAGTCCGATTGCTTCAAACATTTTTTTGACTTGATGATTTCGTCCTTCATAAATTGTAAGTTCCACAATGGACGTATTTTTTTTCTTATCATATTTTTTTACTTTACCATACGCAGGAATGGTTCTTTTTCCATCGATGAAAATTCCATGTGTTATTTTTTTTAGCATGCTTGGCGTTACAAGGCCATTTACTTTTACGATGTATGTTTTTTCAATATGGAATTTGGGATGCATAAGAGCATGGGCAAGTTCTCCATCGTTGGTTAAAAGTAAAGCTCCTGTCGTATCATAGTCTAGTCTTCCAACGGGATAAATACGGTTTTGTGTTTGAATCAAGTCAACAACGGTTTTTCGGTGTTTATCATCGGAAACGGTAGAAACAATACCTCTTGGTTTATAAAGCAAAACATATTCTTTTTGTTTCTTTTCTAAAACTACTCCATCCACCATGATTTCATCGCTCTCTTTTGCTTGATATCCTAATTCTGTAATTTTTTGTCCATTGACAAAGACTTTTCCTTTTTTGATATATTCTTCTGCTTTTCGTCTAGAACAAAAACCAAAATTGGCAATAATTTTTTGAAGTCGTTGCATTAAATCACCTCTCTTATCTAATCATATACTTGATCATATTTTTTTCTAATATTTTCATTTTTCTAATTTGCATCATTTGCTTTAATAATATTTGATAGGATTCTGGTAATAGGTTAATTTTACTTAATGTTTGAAAGAACATATAAAATTGTACTTTATCATAAGTTTTACAATATAGTTTGGATAAAATTTCATCTTCTGATTTTCCTAAAACAGATAATATTTGATCGTATCGGTTAAGATCATCCTCTAAATCTGAAAGTACATGATTAAATACGGTATTGATAAATCCTGCATTTTTTTGATATCTTGTTTTTAGACTTTCGATATCTTTTTTATATTGTCCGAGTAATTCTTCTTCTCCACCAATGCTCGTATAACTAATCATAAATTTCATTGCTTTTAAAAAGTTTTTTTGGTGATAAAAAATCGGTGTTTTTTCAAGTTCAGATAAAGAAAATACAAGAGTTCTTTGAAAGAATGCTAAAATGGTATAAAATGTTTGCATAGCTTGATCATCTTTCTCATATTCTAGAAATAATTTAGATGCAACTCTGTGCAAAATTGGATGAAACGAATAATCCGTCAAAATCATGGATAAAGAAGATACTTTTGTGTTTTCGTTAAGCCAAGATTCGCAGGTTTCTATATATTGTTCATTTTCATATGGAAAAACGAACCAATCATCTTTTATCGGATCATGATTGATTCCCAAAAGGGATGGAAAATCAAAATTTGTTATTTTTGCATGATTATCAACATTAATTTTTCTAAGGACTTCTAAAATTGTTTTTGGTGATTGAAAGGTTGAAATCCATTCTTTTTCTAAGGTTACAAAAAGATCTATTTTTTCTTTATCTAAAGGTTGCTTTTTTTGATAAGCTTTCCTATATTCATCTAAAATGGCTTGTTCTATTTTTATAATTCCATCCATTCGATCTTCGAAACATACCATACGATCACCTCGTATTGCCTATCATACCAGTGAATGAAAAAAAAAGCAAGAAAGAAATCCTCTTTTGTAAGATTCTTCAAAGATTCCTATTTTTCTTCTTTTTTGTCTAACATTTTTTCATATTGATGATACATTTTTTGAATTCCGTTTTCTAACGTATAATAATAAAGAATATATGGAATTAATAAGAAAAAGCAAATCAAAAAGAGAAGATACCATAAAAGGCTTTCAAAGAAAAGCGCAGAAAATAAGGTTAAAAAAGTTAAGAATGCAAAGGTTATGGTAACCAAAAGATGAACTAGTCTTTCATGTTGATAAAAAGCAATATAATGTAGATGTTTTTCTATCATTTGATTGGATATTTTTTCTTTTTCTAATTCTTCGCCAACCGTCTGTATATATTTTTGAATTCCTTTTTTCATTGTTCTATTAATCTCAAAGATACTTTCTCTTTTTCTTTAAAAATTTCATCTACATAACAATCGACAATATCTCCTACTTTTAATACTTCACTTGGATGCTTGATATATTGTTTACAAATCTTTGATATATGTACCAATCCATCGTTGTGTAAACCGATGTCGATAAAAGCACCAAAATCAACAACATTTCGAACCGTACCTTGTAGTTTCATTCCAACTTTTAAGTCATCAATTGTAAGAACATCACTTTTTAAAAGTGGTTTAGGCATGTCATCTCTAGGATCACGATTTGGTTTTTTAAGTGCATTTACAATATCTTCAAACGTATAAGAATCCATTTGTAATTGATTTCGAAGGTTTTCTAAATTTTGATTTTCTAATTCTTTTACTAGTTTTTCTGTTCCAACATCTTTTTCACCTAAATGAAGAAGATGTAAAAAGGTTTCGGTTTTCTCATAACTTTCTGGATGAATTGCTGTCGCATCTAAAATATGTTCTCCTTCCGGTATTCTTAAAAATCCAATGGCTTGTTCGTAAACTTTATCGGATAATAGTTTTTTCTTTTTAATTTCTTCTCGCGATGAAAATTTTCCATGATGCTCACGGTAATCTAAAAGTTTTTCAATATTTTTTTTCGTAAGTCCAGATACGTATTTTAATAAAGAAGGGGATGCGGTATTTAAATTTACTCCAACGGTATTTACTGCTTTTTCTACTACAAAATCTAAAGATTCGGATAGTTTTTTACGGGCAATATCGTGTTGATATAATCCAACGCCAATGCTTTCTGGATCGATTTTTACAAGTTCTGCTAGTGGGTCTTGAATTCTTCGACCGATACTAATCGCACTTCTTTTTTCTACGGTTAAATCTGGAAATTCTTCGATTGCTAATTTGGAAGCAGAATATACGCTAGCTCCAGCTTCGCTTACAATGATATATTCTACTTTTCTTTTGGCTTCTT
>CALVWH010000014.1 GCA_944364705.1 uncultured Bacilli bacterium
ATGATGGTGGAGGTAAGTAAAATGAAAAAACACAATTTGTTTAAAGTTATTATGATAACTTTTCTTGCTGTCGTAGTACTTACTTGGATTATTCCGGCAGGGGGCTATAGTAGCGGGAGTTATGTCGAAAGTGGAATTACACCACTTGGATTATTTGATCTTGTAAGAACTCCATTAATTGCGTTTGCAAACTTAACACAATATGCATACATATTGCTTGTTATTGGAGGTTTTTACGGAGTATTAAATAAAACTGGTGCTTATTCAAAACTTGTTGACAAAATAGCAAGCAAAAGAAAAGGGAAAGCTTTCTTAGCTGTAATTATTGTACTTTTAGCTTTACTTCAATCATTGACTGGAGCTACTTTTGCAATTTTTATACTTGTTCCATTCTTAGCTGCTATCATATTAAAGAAAGGATATAGTAAAATAACAGCTATGGCTTCTACGATTGGTGCTATGCTTGTTGGATCAATGGCATCAACTTATAGTTATAGTGTAGTAGGTTACTTAAGTGAATATTTAGGTATCGATTTTAGTGCCAATATTCTTCCGTCGATTGTTTTATTTGTTTTAGCAGTCGCTCTTTATACTTTCTTTGTTGTTAAAAAAGCAAAAGTTCAAATGCGTGAAGTAGAAGAGGAAATTGTTGTTGAAATTCCAGAAGAAGAAAAGAAAACAAAAACTTCAAAAACTGCAAAAGAAACAAAAACAACAAAGACTACAAAAGCAGAAACGAAGAAGACAAAAGACGTAAAAGAATTAAAACCAAAAACGAAAAAAATCAAAAAAGTACGTCAAGAACTTATGGTTTCTGAAATTCCTTTATTAGAAGAAAACAAAAATGAAAAAAAATCAACCACAACTCTTTTGGTATCTTTAATTTTTGTTGTTCTTGTAGCACTTATTGCTATGTTCAATTGGTCTTCAATTTTTGAAATTACATTCTTTGAAGATCTTTATACAAAAATAACAGAAGTTACCATCAATGGATATCCAATATTCAAGAATCTTTTAGGAACTTTCTCAGCCTTTGGTTGGTGGAGTAACTATGATCTTATTATTTTCTTAGTTCTTATGACCTTCGTTATTGGTTGGTTATATAACGTAAAGTTCAACGATATGCTTGATGGATTTGCTTCAGGTGCTAAAAAAATGTTAAAACCAGCATTTTTCGTAATGTTAGCAACCGTTTTATATGCTACCATGTTCTCAACGACAACTGGAGATAATATTTACTATACCATTGTAAATAATCTTTTTGGAGATCGTGAAAAAGTTAATCTTGTGATGTCTGGAATTTTATCATTCATCGGAGGAATTTTATTTAGTGATTTCCAATCTTTAGTTGCTACTTTATATTTACCATATCAAAGCGTATTTGCAAACTTTGGTGATGTTGCTGCCTTTATTCTTCAAACGATTTATGGAATTGCAACATTCATTGCACCATGTAGTATTCCTTTAATTTTAGGATTATCTTTCTTTGATGTATCTTATAAAGAATGGTTTAAAAACATTTGGAAGTATTTACTTTTAATGCTTATTATTATAGGAATTTTAGTTGCTGTTTTAGTATTTATGTAAAGAATAGATGTTCTATTCTTTTTTTATTTTCGTAATAAAAAAGAAAGGGAGTTTACTTTTTCTTTATTTTGTTATACACTTAAATGGGTGATGAATTTGAAAAAATGTATCATGATATATAACCCAAACAGTGGAAAAAAACATATTTCAGAACATTTATTTTATCCTATTTTTGAAAAATATGATTATGAAATAGAAATTATACATACTGAATACCAAGGACATGCACAAAAAATTGTCCGTGAAATAAAGGAAGTAGACCTTGTAATTTCTGCAGGTGGAGATGGGACTTATAACGAAGTTGTTACTGGCAATTTAGAACGGAAAAAGCCTTTGCTTTTAGGTAATTTACCAATCGGTACTGTGAATGATGTAGGACATATGTATGGATACACAAACAATACATTAAAAAATTTAGAACTTCTTTTAAGTGGAACCATCAAAACGATTGATGTATCGAATATTAATCATAAAATTTTTACCTATGTGGCATGTTTTGGAAATTTTATGAACATTGCTTATGAAACCCCACGAATTTTAAAAAAGAAATATGGAAGAGTTGGTTACTTAATTTATGGTTTACAAGCGGTTAAAGATAAATTGAAATTATATGATGTTGATTATGAACTAGAAAATATTCATTGCTCTGGAAGATATTCCTTAATCTTTATTGTAAATAGTGACCGGGTTGCTGGTATTAAAGATTTATTCGAAGATATAAAACTAGATGACGGAAAATTCGAAGTAGTTTTATGTAATTTGACCTCCAAAAAAGATTTGATAAAAAATTTATTGTTGCTTCCTTTACGTCATATTAATCAAATTCCTGGTTTCTCTTTATATAAAACAAACAAATTTAAAATGACTGTAAAAGATCGGCAAGAAACTTCTTGGTGCATTGATGGTGAAAAATTAAATGATTCCTGCGATACATTTACAATTAAAATGGATCAAACAATGAGCGTATTGATTCCAAACAAAAATATTGACCAATTATTTTTAAAGTAGATCATTTTCCGAAATTAGACTACGATCGTTAGACATATAAGCAACATAAGCAAGATATAATACGATGACGGTAGCGATAGAAGTAATGATCGAAGACAGAAGACTAAGAGAGATGCAACTGGTATCCTCTTTTTTTTGATTCCATTGATAATCAACATAGACATAATATAAAGAAATAAAAAAAATAAGAAGACGATTTATTAAATTGATGTTGATGGCCGTTTTTTTTGAAAAAAGAGGTTTTTGATTTTGTTGTACCCGGTATTCATTATATAAAATTAAAATAGAAACCGATAAAAGAAGAAGAAAAAGAAGAGAAGCATAAAGTTGACCTTTTAAATAAGGGTTTTTCTTATTTTGATTCATAACTATTGATTTTTTTACGCATTTTCTTTATTTCTTCTAGTTCTTCTATTGTTACAAATTGATATCCTTTTGTTTGTAAATATGGAATAAAAATCTTTAAAGCATTCACACTTCTAGAATACATATCATGCATTAAGATAATTCCTTCATCTTTGGCATGATTAATAATATTATAAGCAATTTGTTTACTATTTTTTACTTTCCAGTCTTGGCTATCAATGTTCCAGAAAATAATATCTAAATCCGTTAACTTTCTAACGGTTTTATTAATTGCACCATAGGCAGGACGAAAATAACGTACTTTATAATTCAAAGTATCTTCGATAACTTGATTGGTATTTTCGATTTCTTTTTTTATTGTTTGCTTCTTTTCTTTCGATAACCATTTGTGACTATACGTATGATTTCCAAAACAATTTCCATCTTGTTTTAATTTTTTTAAAATCTCTTGATATTGATTTACCTTGTTCCCAACTAAAAAAAAAGTAGCATTTATTTTGTAAGTGTTTAAAACTTCTCGAATATCTTTTGTATATTTGCTAGGACCGTCATCAAAAGTTAAAGCAATTACTTTTTTATTTATATCAATTTCTTTTCCAAAACAAGGACTTAAAAATAAGAAAAAAACAAAGAAAAAAACGACCTTTTTCACAACATCACCTAATGTAATATATGATGTTAAAAGGTAAAACAGAACCGTGTTAAAAAAGCGAACATTTGATTTTTGTAAAAATAAACAAAAATAAGAAAAAATAGAGAAAATAAAAAAATAAAAAAACAAAAA